>JAVQWE010000241.1:0-4851 GCA_033579175.1 Phycisphaerales bacterium
GATTCCCTGGAATACATGCGCCAGTGGATCGCTGCGTTCCGACGGCAATACAGGGAGGTTGAAACGATGGTAACGGCGGGAAAAGAAGCTGCTTCCGGCTGATCCGAAAGCGCGATATGCTCTTGGAGCGGAGCTTTCTGGGAGCAGGTCGTTGCAGGCAGGAGCGAGCCAAAAATGAGACGGGCTTTCTTGAACTGTCCACACCAACCCTGCGTCTGCCGGCCGTCGATGGATGCCTTGGAGCCTCGCAGGCTGCTCAGCAGCGCCGACGACGGGGGAGAGCTTCCCCGTTATCTGACGGAAGCCGAGCGGCAATTCATCGCCGAGAACCCCCATCTGGCCAGCAGCTTCTTGCCGCCGACGGCGCCGCCGTCGGGTCCGATCGATCCGGTTGCCGAATATGAGCCGATGGAGGGGCTGGTGCTCTCATGGATGAGCTTCACCAGCATTCTGACGCAGATCACCAAGCGTGTAACTGACGTTGGCGGCAGGGTTTACATCGGAGTTACCAGCAGTTCCGCCCAGAGTAGCGCAACTTCCACCCTCATCGGCGCCGGTGTCAACCTGAGCAATGTGACTTTCTTCACGGTTCCACTGAACAGCGTGTGGGTGCGTGATTACGGCCCGCGATACGTCTACGAGGGGGATGTGCGGGTGATCACAGACCACCGCTACAACCGCCCCACACGTCCCAGCGATGACAATCAACCGGTCGTCTTCGGCAATTTCAAGAAGCACCAGTATTACGAAATGGGCATCGGTTCCACCACGCTGGTTCACGGCGGGGGGAACTACCATCTTGACGCCGTCGGCGACGCCTACACCACGCAACTGATCGTCAACGAGAACCCTTCCTTCACCGCTGCCCAGATTCAGCAGATTTACGCCGATTACCAGAATAACAACACCACAATTACCGCGGCGTTTCCGACCAGTGTCGATGCCACGCAGCACATCGACATGTGGATGCAGATCTACGACGACCACAAGGTGTTCATCAGCGACTTCCCGAACCCCACCGGGGCGGTGCTGACGGCCGATCAGATCTGCGAGACCACCGCCACCCTCATGCAGCAGCGCGGCTATCAGGTGACGCGGCTTCCGGCGTATTCCATCGGAGGTGTGCATTACACGTTCACCAACATGGTGATCTTCAACAACATCGTGCTGCTGCCGCAATACAACAACGGGCCCGGGTCGGCGGTCTCAAGCCAGGTTCTGGCCACGGTGCAGGCGGCCTTCGGGCCCGGAAAGACGGTGTATCCGATCAACGCCGATGCGATCGTGCCGTCGGCGGGCGTGTTCCATTGCATCGTGCAGCACGTCCCCGTGCACAAAGGCCCAGCGGGGGCCAACGGTGGGCTCGCTCCCACCGCATATCTGCGGGGACCGAACAACGGGGGCCTCTACCGCGGCGGGCAGCAGCTCGACCTTGAATGGATCAGCGACGATGACGCCCCGACCGGCGCTTCGGGTGTGCAGACAGTGGACCTGCTGCTGTCCACCGACGGCGGGCAGACGTTCCCGATCACCATTGCCTCAGGCCGGCCGGCGCTCGGTTCGTTTTCCTGGACAATTCCGACGAACCTCAATACTTCCACGGCCATCGTACGAGCCGTTGCGCGCGATGCCGCCAACAACACCGGCTTCGATCAGACCGATATGCCCTTTACCATCGACAGCATCGCACCGTCGATCACTTCGGGCACGTTTGTTTTCGAGTCGGAACAGCGCGTTGATGTATGGCCGAGCGAGCTGGCGACGCTTTCCAACGTCTCGCTCTTCAACCGCACAACGAATCAGACGCTCTCCGGCAGCCAGTTGACCATCACCTATAACGGCGCCTCGATCTCGATCCGGCCTGCCTCCCTGCCCCTGGACGACGGGAATTGGCGATTCAACGCACCCGTCGGCGCGCTGGTGGATGCGGCCGGGAATTCCTCGACAAGCGGGTTTTCTCTCGACTTCTTTGTGTTTGCGGGCGATGCCAACCGCGACCGAACCATCGACCTGTCCGATTTCTCGATCCTTGCCTCCCGGTTCAACCTGCCCGGCACCTTCAGCCAGGGGGATTTCAATTACGATGGTTCAGCCGACTTGGCGGACTTTTCGATCCTCGCCAGCAAGTTCAACACCTCGCTGCCGGAGCCGCCGACACCCCGCCCGGCCGGCGGTGGTCCGACAGCGCTGGGGGGGACACGGTCTCCGTTGGCATCGATTGGCGGCAGCGAGCCGACGGACCGGTACCGCTTGGCCTCGGAATTGCTGGCCGCCGATTCGGAGACGGTTTGCTGACCCTCGCGCGCCGATCCATGGCAAGGCGAACCGATTTCGTTTAATACTCGCCAGCGTGGATCGCTCCTGCTCGGCTGCGCAGACACTCGATCGGCGGGTTCTTGCGGGGGCTAGCGATCAAGACGCCCGGCCGGCGCCGATGACCGCATTACACGGGCCCACCTGACCGCGGTGGCGCCGCTCCAGGCCGCGCCGCAGCGGGGGCGGCCGCTTCTGATGTCGGTCGGTCCGTAGACCGACGGGTGAACCATGAAAGGCGATGGATTCACGCTTCCCCCGCGGCCAGCAACCGACCGCGGGCTTTCGCCAAGGTGAGGGCATGATGATCCTCGCAGGTGACATCGGGGGAACCAACACACGGCTATGCCTGTTTGATGATCAGTTGAACATGCAACAGCCGGAACCCGTCCAGTTTCCCTCCGGCGGGGGGGCTGGGTTGGGCGAGATTGTCCGGCAGTTCCTGTCCGGCAGGTCCATTCGGGTTGATCGGGCCTGTTTCGCTGTGGCCGGGCCGGTATCGATGGGCCGGGTGTCTCTCACGAATCTGAACTGGACACTGGACGAGAAGCAGCTTGAGCAGGAACTGGGCATCCCTCGCGTGGCGCTGATCAACGACCTGGTGGGCCATGCCGAAGGCATCGGGGTGCTCACACCCGAGCGAGTGATCACGCTGCACGCGGGGCAGCCCGTTGCTGACGGCAATCGGGCCATCATCGCCGCCGGCACAGGGCTGGGCGAAGCCGGTCTGGTGTTTGACCGGCACAGCGGCAAATACCGCAGTTTTGCCACGGAAGGGGGTCATTGTGATTTCGCCCCGCGGAACGATCGGGAGGATGCACTGCTGAAGTTTCTGAGGAGCAGGTTCGGCAACGTGAGCTTCGAGACCGTCCTGTCCGGTCCGGGGATTCGCAATCTCTACGAGTTCGTCGTTTCCCTGCCGGAATTCGCGTCGCAAAGGCTTCCGGGCGATCCGCAGCCACCGGAGATCACCGCGGCGGCACTGGGGGGGGCGAACCCGGCGGCGGTGGAGGCGATGAATCTCTTCGTTGGCATTTATGGTGCTGAAGCGGGCAACCTCGCGCTGAAAACGCTGGCGACAGGCGGTGTCTGGCTGGGTGGGGGCATCGCAGCGAAAATCGAGCGTTGGTTGCGCCAGCCGGTGTTCCTCGAATCCTTCCGGAATCACAGCGTGCCAAAGATCCAGCAGATGCTGGCAAAAATCCCCGTGCATGTGATCACCTTCGAGATGAACGGCCTGTTCGGGGCGGCCAATTACGCGCGCTCCTTGTAACCGCAGCCGCCGCAGGAAATATGGCTCCCCGGCGGCATGCTGCCGATCGCGGGCGGAACCGGAGGCAGGGTGAGCAAGCGCCGCCGGGTCGCTCCAGTCGGGGCTGCAACACCGGCCGCCGGCGGGCTTGGCTGCCGGACAGCACGGAAAGGCGTGGATTCATGAGGTTCGCTGGTTCCGCAAGCAACGCACAAGTCGGCCGATCGGCGCCCCGCAGCAGCCTGCTCGCCCGCTACATGCACTGGCTGCATACGAAGTGGCCGGCGGGGACGATCGAGAAGCTCCCGGTCGTACAGGAGGACGGGAGCACGAATGTTCCGGGGTTGTATGTGGTCGGCGATCTGACGGGCATTCCCCTGCTCAAATTCAGCGCACACACCGGCGCGCGGGCCGTGCAGACGATCGCCAGCCGATTGCACAATCGCCAGAGTCAGCGCGGCGATGAGGCAGAATATGATCTGGTCATTGCAGGTGCGGGCGTCTCGGGCATGGCGGCGGCGCTGGAGGCGCGCAAGCAGGGGCTTCACTTTCTTCTGCTGGAGGCTTCCGAGCCTTTCAGCACCATCGTGAATTTTCCGAAGGGCAAACCCATCTTCGCGTATCCGACGGAGATGATTCCCGCCGGCCAGCTGCAGTTCCGAGCTCAGGTGAAAGAGTCGCTGCTGGAGGAACTGAAGGCTCAGACCCTCGATCGGGGAATTGCACCAGTGCGGGCACGGGTGGAGCGCGTCCGCAGGGAAGGCGGGGCATTGGTGGTGGAGTTGGCCGCAGGCGAGGCGGTGGGGCACGATCTGCCACGGGAGGTTCGAGCCCGGGCGGTCATCGTGGCAATCGGGCGGAGCGGGAATTTCCGCAAGCTGCACGTGCCGGGGGAAGACTTGGGCAAGGTTTTCAACCGTCTGCATGATCCGAAGGAATGGGCGGGCCGGAACGTGCTGGTGGTCGGGGGGGGAGATAGTGCCGTGGAGACCGTGATTGCCATCGTGCAATGCGGGGGGAACGTCACGTTGAGCTTCCGGGGTGCCGAGCTGACCCGCCCCAAACCCGAAAACCTCCGGAAACTGCGGGAAATCCTGGCGGACCCGCAGGCGGCGGTGCCGGTGGAGCGCCCGCAAAGCGAGCGTGTGACCACTGCCGTCGGGGGATTCATGGATCCGTTCAGGTCGCCCGGCACGCTGGTGGTGCTGCCGCAGTCGAGGGTGAAGGAAATCCGGCAGACGGAGGTAGTCCTGAGCACGCCGGAGGGGGACCGGATCATTCCCAAC
>JAVQWE010000242.1:0-4837 GCA_033579175.1 Phycisphaerales bacterium
GCCCGACGGTAAGTACTGTCTGCGGCGAGAGTTGCGAAGGAAGCGCCTCCAGAGCGACGATGATTTCCGCCGACGCCGCCAGCGCGTCGAGTCGCTGGTTCATGGGGGTGCTGCCGGCGTGGTTGGCCACTCCCCGGATGGTGCAGGTGTATTGCCGTCGCCCGTTGACTGCCGTCACAAGGGCAACCGGAATCCCCGCGCGCCACATGGCCGGGCCTTGCTCGACATGCACTTCCACCATTCCGATATAGCGGGATGGGTTCATCTTCTGGCTTTCCAAGGCATCCGGATCGACGCCATAGGGCTTGCCGGCGGTGAGGTAGCTTTCTCCGGCCTCGTTGCAGGATTGGGCGAGCTGTTGTGCGTTGACCAAACCACACCAGGCGCGGCTTCCGAGCATTCCCAAGCCGAACGTCGTGCCTTCTTCTTCGGCGAAGATCACCAGTTCCAGAGGCACCGGCCGGTGGGCGTCCCGCGCCGCACGGAGGATTTCCAGCGGCACCACCACACCCACCACCCCATCAAAACGACCCCCGTGGGGAACTGTGTCCAAGTGCGAGCCACTGAGCCACGCCGGCTGGCTCCAGGAAAGCCCCGAGGGGCGAACGTGCACGTTGCCGGCCGCGTCGGTCCGACAGACACAGCCGGCGTGGTGCGCCTGCTCGATGACGTAATCCCGCGCTGCTGCCCAGTGGGGTGAAAAGGTCGGACGGGAGCAGCCGGCTCCGGGTGTTGCGGTGAAGGAGGCGATGGCGTCGATGTCTTCGGCGATGCGGGAGGGCTGGATCGTCATGTCGGCTCGGGGGTTTGCGGTGGTGCAGTCGCCCTTGAAAGGACAGGAGACTGCCTCAGGTCCATCCGGCGCCAGAGTGTACCGCCTGCGGGTTGATTTGGGGATTGCGGTCTGATCGGCCGTGTGAGCCGAGCCGGTACGTTCCACGGGCCGGTGCAGACCGGCGGGCGATGTGCCGTGCTGACGGAGTTGCCCGCAGCAGGTGGCGGGGTGCCCGCTGACACCGGTGGAGCCGTTACGCCCGATAGGCCGCGCCGGTCCGACGGGCATATTCCTCCCGACGACGTGCCTCCGCCTCACCGTAGAAGAACGAGAGCAGCACGAAGCGTCTGCCGGCCGTCACGTCCGTGGCTTCATGCAGCAGGGAACAGGAGAAGACGCAGGCCGCGCCGGCCGGGGGGCGGTATCGGTGCCTTCCGAATTCCGGAAACCGCAGGTATCCGCCTTCGTAATCGTCGTTGAGCAGAAGCGACATCGCGAAGCGCCGATGGGCTGTGCCGTCGGTGGTGTTGTCGCGGTGAGCCCGGAAATAGCCCCCGCGGCTGGCATCGTAGCAGGCGATCCGGAAATCCTCGCGTCGGGTCACCTCGAAGCTGAAGGCCTTACGGATTTCCGGGAGCACCCGTTGAGCAAGGTAATGCTTGACGGCATCGTGATCCGGCCCGGCAGACATGTAATGATCGCGGCGGATCTTGTGGGTGGGGTCGGTAACCCCGACGGTTTTGCCGTCGATCTGCTTCATGAACCCCGATTCTTCATTGTGGGTCTCCCACAGCTCGATCAGCCGGCGGCACAGTTCAGGCGGCAGCACATTCGGGATCAGCAGAACCGGTGCATGCTGGATGATGTCGCGTTCAGGCTCGCGATTGAGCCAGGCACGCGCGGCTTCCAGCACTTCCCGGGCCACCCCTTCGCCCGCTGCATTGCGCCACAACCTCACAACCCGCAGGCTGGCATCGTAGAAGACGACGGTTCGGGCCAGATTCAACGCCGTCGATCCGTCGGGCTGGGTGGTCGGTTCGGCCACGCCCAGCCCCACGCACAATTGCAGGCGGTCGTCCGATACCAGCGGGAATTTCAGTGCAAGCTGCCGGGCAAACTCGCGCTGGGTCTCGACCGGTTCCAGCCCCACCCCGACCAGGTGTATCCCTTCAGTGAGGAACGCCTCATGCAGCTCCCGGAAGCCGGCGAGCAAGGCGATATCCTGCTCGTGTCCGCTCTTGAGGTAGAACACCAGTACCAGCGGCGAGCCGACACAATCATCGGCGCGGAGACGTTCCGTGGTCGTGGCAGGAACGTCGAAGGGCCTGAGAGAATCACCGATCTCAATCATCGTGCCTCCGGGAAAAGTCGAACGGGTTCCGACTTCCGAAGGACGCCGCCACCCCGCGGCGATTTCAGCCGAATCGCGACAATCTGCCCCCGATGATCCGAGGCGTCGTTCTGAAAAATTGCGGCGTCGGCGATCCGCAGCCCTCGTCGGAGCAGCAGGTGATCGATATCCAGCGTGCTCAGCCGCCAGGCGTGCCGCAACTGCCATCGTCCAAGCTGGATCGACACCGGCCAGGTGGCGCGCCACTGGCCCGACCAGAATGCCGCCCGGCGGTAGCCTTCGCCGGCAGAGGCAAGGGCGTCGAAACCGAGGAACCGCGCCGGGGCATTGCAATCTCCGGCGATGACATCAATCGGTCGACCGGCGCGGGCGTGACTCTCGACGATCTCTGCCGCTGCCCGCAAGGCCGGCGAGCGCGGGTGCAGCACGTGGCTCTGTACGTCGATCATCAGAATGCGCAAGATGCGTGTCGCCCCCGTCGGGACTGGCGCAGAAGCGTGCGGTTGTCCATCTTCCCCTGTTGAAGGTCCCGAGGCCGAGGGGTTATCGCCCGCGGGCTCGAGGAGATCGACTTCAAACAGCGCCGCATGTCCGTAGGGAAGCGGGCGCTGCTCGATCAGCCTCACCGGGAACCGGCTGAGCACCATCATGCGATACCAGTAATCCTGCGCCCGCTCGTTGGCGACGGCCGCATGATGCCACGTGGACCCGTGGCCGGCCCGCTGACTCCAGGTGAACAGCATCCACGCCGGGGCGGGTGCCTCGCTCAGACACAGGATGTCCGGTCGGCGGCGGGCCATTTCGTTCACCATCGCATCCAGCGTCTGTTGAGCGCGGCGGCCGCCCCACTGGGTGTTCCAATGCAGAATCCGAAGTTCGGTGGCATCCGGGAGATCTTCCGGAGGCAGCGCGGGGCTCCACATCATCCCCACGGCCAGCAAACCGGTGGCCAGCCCGATGCAGCTTAACAGGAACCGCACCGGCAAGGCCTTTCCGAGCCGCAGCAGGTCCCAAGCGACTGCGGCGAGGGCCGGCGGCCACAGCGGCAGGTACATCAGCAGGGCCAGCCACGTGGTGCGATCGCGAACCACCTGCGCCGTTACCAGCAGAACGATCGCAAGCAGGATCAGCGCCGTCGGGAATGCCAGCAGAGCCCGCCGCGCGGTTCGCCAACCCGTCCGCGGGGGTGCCGATGCTTCGATGGTGGGCAAGTCTGCCACGCTGCCGTCAGTATAGGGTCCGCCAGTGTATTGTGCCGCCGACGTCCCGAACCTGCGCGCGGTTGACTGTCGGCCGGCTTCCGGCGACCACACGCTGTATGAACCTGACAGAAATTCAGGCGTTCCTGACCGAGCAACAGCTGGATGGATGGCTGGTGCATGATTTTCGCGGTTCGAACCCTGCGCTGGCGCAGTTGTTCCCCCCGCAGAAGTGGCTGACGCGGCGCGTGGCTTGTCTGATCCCGCGCCAGGGGGTGCCGAAGCTGGCGGTGCATCAGATTGACGCGCCGCAATGGCAATCGATCCCTGCTGAGCAAACGGTCTACCTCACCTGGCAGGACTGGCAGCAATGGCTTCGGGAGAGCCTTCGGGGCTGTTCAAGGCTGGCCATGGAGTTTTCGCCTGCGGGGTTGCTGCCGCAGGTGGCGTACGTGGACGCCGGAACCATCGATTTTATCCGCTCCCTCGGGTGCGAAGTGGTTTCCTCGGCCGACGTTTTGCAACTGGCGACGGCGCGCTGGTCCGCCGAAGCCCATGCCGGACATCTCCGTGCGGCGAAACTGGTCGATCAGATCAAGGAGCAGGCGTTCGGGCTGATCCGTATGCGCCTGCGTCAGCGGAAGAAGGTGACGGAACACAGCGTGCAGCAATTCATTCTCCGGCGATTTGCGGAGGAGAAGCTCGACCCGGATCATCCGCCGATCGTCGCGGTCAACGAACATTCGGCCGACCCGCATTTCGAGGTGTCGGCGGAGGGTCCTGCGGAAATCCGCCGCGGCGATTGGGTGTTGATCGACCTCTGGGCGCGCTGGCCGGGAGAGGAGCACATCTTCGCCGACATCACCTGGGTGGGATTTGCGGGGGAGCAGGTGCCGGAAGAACACCAGCGCGTATTTGACACCGTGAAACAGGCTCGCGACGCGGCATTGCACCGGGCGCAATCCGCCTGGCGCCAGCAGCAACAGGTCCGGGGTTGCGATCTCGACGATGCAGCCATGGAGGTTTTGCGCGCCGCCGGCTATGCGGCGAACATTGTCCATCGCACCGGGCATAGCCTTTCCCCCGGACCGAAAATCCACGGTCTGGGGGTGAACATCGATAATTTCGAATCCCGCGACACGCGTCGATTGCTGCCCGGGATCGGCTTCACCATCGAACCGGGGGTGTACCTGCCGGGGAAGTTCGGCTGCAGGCTGGAGATCAATGTCTTTGTCGATCCGGTGGAAGGACCCGTCCTGACCAGCGCCAGTCAGCAAAGCCCCGTGCTGCTGTAAACGGGCACGTCTTACCCCGTGGCTGGGGCGTTTTAATCGCAAAGCCACGGTCAAAAGGGATATCCTCCCACGGTGAAATAGTGGAATTCACGGAAGTCTGGCAGAGATTGAGATCGGGTGTCCGGAGCAGCAAGGCACCCCGCATCGAGGCAAGACGCGTGTTCCTGGCAAAAAGCGTCACGCACACCCCTCAACGCTCAAAACCCCGAGGCTGATG
>JAVQWE010000243.1:0-4820 GCA_033579175.1 Phycisphaerales bacterium
CGCACCGACGACTACGTGAAGCAGATGCTGGCCTACAAGAATCGCGGATTCCCGGCATACAAGGCTCACCCGCCCGGGCCGTCCTCGAAGGATATGGAAATCCACCAGGCGTTGCGCGCCGCCGCCGGGCCGGATTACACGCTCATGACCGACCCGGTGGCCGAATACACGCTGGAAGAGGCCATCCGCGTCGGCCGCGACCTCGAACGGCTGCATTACCACTGGTTCGAGGAACCGTTCCGCGATTTTGAGCTGGCGAAATACCAGAAACTCTGCGCCGCGCTGGACATCCCCATCGCCTGCACCGAGACCACCCGCGGCGGGCCGTGGGGCGTGGCGCAATCGATCGCCTTTGCCGCCGCTGACATCGTCCGGGCCGACGTTTCGTGGAAGCCGGGAGTCACCGGCACGCTCAAAATTGCCCATCTGGCTGAAGCCCACGGGATGCAGTGCGAGATCCACTGCACGACCATGGGGTTCATGGACATGGCCAACCTGCACGTGAGCTGCGCGATCCGCAACTGCCAGTTTTTCGAGCTGCTGGTGCCCGAAGAGCCGTTCCGGTTCCCTATGAAGGAACCGTATCCGATCGACGAACACGGAATCGTCCATGTGCCCAGGAAACCGGGCATCGGTGTGGAGCTGGACTGGGACGCGATTGACCGGACGTGCGTCGAGCATAAGACCTCAGTCGCCCGTTGATGCGGAAGCGATTTTTTCAGCATTGCTGGATTCAAGAAGATGCCTGACGTTTTCAACCTGACCGGCGAAACCGCACTGATCACCGGCGGGGGGACTGGCCTGGGTTTGGCGATGGCCCGGTGCCTGGCGTCGGCGGGGGCGCGGGTGGTGATCTGCGGGCGACGCGAGGCGGAGCTTGCTTCGGCCACCCAACAGATCGGGCCGCTTGCCGCTTTCGTCTGTCACGACATTACGGAACTCGACCGCGCCGGGGATTTGATCGATCGCGCCGCAGAAATCGCCGGCGCCCCCATCTCGATCCTGATCAACAATGCCGGGAATCACTGCAAGAAGCCAGCCGTCCAGACCACGCCTGAGGAGTTTCAGTCGGTGCTTCAAACGCATGTGCTGGGGGCGCACGCCCTGACCCGCGCGGCACTACCGGGGATGATCGCGCGTCGGCACGGGTCGATCCTCTTCATCGCATCGATGACCTCGCTGATCGGCGTACCGCTGGTCGTGGCGTATTCGGCGGCCAAAAGCGCCTACCTGGGCATGGTGCGTTCTCTGGCGGCCGAGGTGTCGATTCACGGAGTGCGCGTCAACGCCATCGCGCCCGGTTGGATCGAAACGCCGATGCTGCGCCAGGCCATGGATCGCGACCCGTCCCGTCGCCAGAAAGTCATCTCCCGCACACCCATGGGGAAGTTTGGTGAGCCGGAAGACGTCGGCTGGGCGGCGGTGTACCTCTGCTCGCCGGCGGCGAAGTTCATCACCGGCGTGGTGCTTCCGGTGGACGGCGGGGCGAGCATCGGGTTTTAAAGAGGCAAAGATGAGTTCCTGCTCCGCTTCACTGCCGCCGCCGACCCGGCCCGAGGACGCTTGCCCGGCCCACGTCGGGGCAGTCCACAAGTCCCGATTCCCCGGGTAGAAATTCCTTGAATGCGTCAAGTGCAACGATTCGATGCCGGATGGCTTTTTCACCTCGGCGACGTTCCATCGCCGTTGCCGAACACCCACATCGCCGCGTACATGAATCACAAGGCCGGCTGGGCTGGGGGGGCGGCGCGCCGCAACTTCGATGACAGCGACTGGCAGTCGGTGCACCTGCCGCACGACTGGTCCATCGAAGGTCCTTTCGACCCCGCCAATCACATGGACGCGGGCTTCCTTCCCCGGGGAGTGGGATGGTACCGCAGGTATTTTCGCCTGGATGAATCCGATCGCGGCCGACGCGTTTCGATACGTTTTGACGGCGTAGCGACGCACAGCAGAGTTTATGTCAACGGCCATCTTCTGCACCGGCACTTCAGCGGGTACACGCCGTTCACGGTAGACATGACCGACGTTGCCAGCTTCGGCCCTGCGCTTAACGTCGTAGCGGTTCGCGTAGACGCCACGTACATGGAAGGCTGGTGGTACGAGGGCGCGGGGATTTACCGTCACGTATGGCTCATCCGGACTGAGCCTCTGCACATCGGTGAATTCGGCGTATTCGTCCGGCCGGCACTGAAGCAGAAAGACAGCGGTCAGGTCTCGCAAGCAGCCCGGGAGGTATGGGAGACCGTCGTCGACACAACCATCTGCAATGATTCGTTCACACCGCAGGCAGGACGATTGCGCTCGACACTTCTCAGTCCGGAGGGAACCGAGGCGGGTTCGGTTGAGACGCCGTTCGAGGTTGCCGCCCGATGCTCGGTGGAGCTGTCCCATTCAATTCAGATTCAGAATCCGCAGCGGTGGTCGCTGGAGGCACCACAGCTGTATCGCATCCGAAGTGAAATCCTCCACGACGGCGTGGTGATTGACCAAGAGCTCACCACCTTCGGATATCGCACCTTTCGATTCGACCCGCAGGACGGATTTTTCCTGAACGAACAGCCGCTGAAGCTGCTGGGAACCTGCAATCATCAGGACCACGGCGGGCTGGGAGTGGCACTGCCGGATTCGATCCATGAGTTCCGCATCCGCAGGCTTAAGGAAATGGGGTGCAATGCCTACCGATGTGCCCACCATCCTCCGGCCAGTGAGCTGCTGGATGCCTGCGATCGGCTCGGCATGCTGGTGATGGACGAAAACCGGACATTCGGCTCGTCGCCGGAGGCGCTGGAACAGCTGCGCACGATGGTACGGCGCGACCGCAACCATCCGTGCGTGATCCTCTGGTCGATCTGCAATGAGGAGGCGATTCAGACTTCACCGGTCAGCGGCGCGATCGCACGGGCCATGGTGCATGCTGTCAGGGAGGCGGAAAACCAGTTCAGGAGTTCCGGTCAGCCGCGTGATCCGGCACAGCAAGCCACAGCCTTCGAGTCGAGGACAGGCGAGACGGCACGTCCCGTCACCGCAGCCGTGAGCGGGGGCATTCTGAATGACGGATGCATCGGTGATGCGCTGGACGTCATGAGCATCAACTACCAGTTGCCCCTGCATGATGCCTTCCACGCCAAGCGGCCGCGGGTACCGTTGATCGCCGCAGAAACACATTGTGTGATTTCAACGCGGGGGATCTGGCAGACTGACCTCGCTGCCGGACGGTTTGCCTGCGACGATCACCACACCCACCCCTGGGGTCAGACGGCACGCAACACCTGGCGCTTCGTCCGCGAACGCAGGTTCATCAGCGGTCTTTTCGCCTGGAGCGGGTTCGATTATCGCGGCGAGCCTGCGCCGGGCCGATGGCCGATCACGTGCTCGCAACTGGGCATGATGGATCTGTGTGGATTTCCAAAGGATTTGTTCTACCTCCACAAGGCATGGTGGACCCAGGAGCCATTTGTCCACCTTTCGCCGCACTGGACCTGGCCCGGCCGGGAGGGACAGGAAATCCGTGTGCTCGCGTATACGAATTGCGAGGAGGTGGAACTGTGGCTGAACGATCGTTCGTTGGGGCGCAAGCCGGTTGATCCGATTGAAATGGCCGTGTGGCAGGTGATTTATGAGCCCGGGACACTTCGCGCCTGTGGTTTCCGGGCCGGCGGGCTCGTGGCCGAAAGCACGTTTCACACGGCCGGGGCGGCAACGCGGCTGGATCTGGTAGTAGATCCGACATTCTTGAGGTTTCAGAAGGCGTCGACTCTCCGAAGGTCAACCGCGGAGGGCGACGCGCCTGGCAGCGAATCGGTTGATGATCCGATTCACTGCGACATCCGGGATGCCGTTCCGCTCACGGTGTGTGCGCGGGATGGCGCGGGAAGGATCGTCCCCACGGCTGAGCCTCTGATCACAATGCACCTCAGCGGTCCGGGGCGCGTTCTTGGAATTGCCAACGGGGACCCGGCAAGCCTCGTGCCGGGGAACTCCCGTGCCTGTCCGCTGTTCGGAGGGCTGGCTCAAGTCATCGTGCAGGGTGCGGGCGAACCGGGCCGGGTTCTGGTCTCGGCAACGGCTGAGGGGCTGCAACCGGCACAATGTGTCATCGCGTTTGTGCCGGGCATCGCGCCGAGGGGGTCGTTTTCATCAGTTCCAGTGGAAAAACGGCGGTTTTTCCTGACCGAATGGAGGCGCAGCCCTGTCTATCACACCCGCCCGGACATTCATCAGACGATCGCCGACGCCGACATGAACACCTGGGAGCAGATGACCATCGACGGCCGGCAGACACCGACATGGCCGTCAGCGGGGTTTGCCATTTATCGAACGACCTTCACCGTGCCGAAATTCCTGCAAGCGAGCGGAGGGCGGCTGGAATTCCGACAGGCGCCGGGAATCCTTGCAGTTTCGCTGGGAGGGAAAGAGCTTGCGATTGATCGCACAGGAGACACCGCCGTGGTCCGTTTCGGACCATCCACCCAGAAGCAGGAGCTTTCCGTGCTGGTATACAGCGCTGTACCGGCGGGTGGCTTCTGCGGGCCGGTGGAGTTGCTTCGGATCGAGTGATTGCCCGCCCACGGCTTCTGTCACGCCGGCCGGGGGTCGGGGCGGGGGTTTTAAAACCCTGCCGGATCGGGAACCGGATTCCCCGTGAATTTCTGGCGCAGAGCGTCTTTCCGGGTCATTACCGCGCCGTGACCGTCAACAAAGACCACATTGCCGGTTCCGTCCTCATTCCCCTCGGTATTGGCATTGGTGGCATTGTTGGAGCGACGCTTCTTCATCTCATGCCGTGCCGCCAGCATTTCCGCACGACCGGTGGGGCT
>JAVQWE010000244.1:0-4818 GCA_033579175.1 Phycisphaerales bacterium
ATGATCCAGCCGGCCGCCGACACTCTCGCGGGAATCGCAATCCATGGCAGGTCTGCTCGGGTGCGGGAGCCAAGGTCAGGCACGGGCGCAACATCGCATTCCCGACACGCCGACAGGCCATTGTATGTACGGATCCGACGCGCACGAGGCGCGATTCCGGGGATCGACCCGGCGGGAGGGCTCTCTGGCCAGTCCCCCCCGCCGAGCCTGTTCAGCTGAGTGTCCCCGAGCGTTACAGACCGGACGATCGTCGCCTGCCCGTTCAAGCACCCCCTTTGCCGAATCGGCACGGCCTGCGACAATCTTCTGATCCACCGATGGCTTGTGCGGCACACACCGCAACCGCCGATTCCAACCCGCAAAATTGCTGTAAAGCCTGCTCGGGCAATGACTTAGGCGATACAGCCGTATGGTGCGGTTCGGCAGCCACCTGCCTCCGCAAGGCTCGGTCACGATCAGCCGTCTCCCCTCCAGTGTCGCACGTCCCCCGGTTCGATTGCAGCCATGTCCCCTCGACAGAGCCTTCCGGCGCTGCCAGAATAAGGGGTCGGCGGCGCTTCCCGGCGTCGCGACACGACCTCGATGAATCTCAGCATCCTCGTAGAGCAACCGGCCAAGAAACTGGCCCTTTTCGGCACTTCCGACAAGCACCTGCGGATGATTCGCCAGTCGCTGGGGGTTTCCATCGTCAGCCGTGACGACGAAATCCGCCTGTCCGGCAGACCGGAACAGGTTGCCAAAGCTGCTTCCGTACTGGAGCACATGCAGCGAAAGCTCCGTCGGCAAGACTGGTTGAGCATCGACGAGATCGGAGACGCCCTGCGCCAGGTCGCGGACGAACAGCAGCAACAGCGGCAGGGCGTGATCGAAGTCTTCTCGAAAACCGCCTCCATCCGGCCTAGAACCGAGGGCCAACAGCGATACGTGCAGGCAATCCTGGAGAACGACCTGACCTTCTGCACCGGTCCGGCCGGCACGGGGAAGACCTACCTCGCCGTCGCCGTGGCGGTTTCGCTTCTGAAGCGTGGAGAAATGAAGCGGCTGGTGCTGGCCCGTCCGGCGGTGGAGGCCGGTGAGCGACTGGGCTTCCTCCCCGGCGATCTGCAGGCGAAGGTGAATCCCTACCTGCGCCCGCTGTTCGATGCCCTTCACGACATGATGGATTTCGAGCAGGTCAAGCGATTCATGGTCAATGACGTGATCGAAGTGATCCCCCTGGCGTTCATGCGGGGTCGAACACTCAACGACAGCGTCATCATCCTTGATGAGGCCCAGAACACCACCGTCGCGCAGATGCTGATGTTTTTGACCCGCCTGGGCCATGGCAGCAAGATGATTGTCACCGGCGATGCCAGCCAGATTGACCTGCCCCGGCAGGAGACCAGCGGACTGGTGGACGCCTTCTCGCGTCTGGGTGGCATCAAAGGGATCGGCCGGATTGAGCTGGAGCGCAGCGACATCGTGCGTCATCGCCTTGTTCAGAACATCGTTAACGCCTACGGAAGGACCAGTGCCCGGGAACGTCGCGCCGGTGCCGCAAGAGATCAGGAAGGTGGCAACCATTCGGAACCGCCCGACAGTGCAGACGGATCACGAGAGTGATCGCCTTCGCCGGACGAGTTGAAACATGTTCTTTGGACCGGTCAAACCAGCTACCCGTCGGGCACAGATTCGTGCGGGAAGGCCCGACACGCTCCGTCAGTGGTGGGATGCCCGCCGTGCCGACGGCACCATCGCCTCCGTGTGGCTGGCCTTGCTGTTCGCCGCCGGCGTGATCGCGATCCTGACGCTCCGCGACGATGTCGTTCCCTACCGTCCCGGGCAGTTCGTCGGTCATGACATCGTGGCGCGCACGGATTTTGTCTTTCACGATGCGGACGAACTGGCCGCCGCTCAGAACCGCGCCCGGGTGCAAACCCCCCGAGTTTATCGCGAATTACCAAGCCCGTGGGACCTCATCGCGCAAAAATTGCGCGATCTGCCCCAGAGCGTCGCGGGATTGACCGAAAGCGAGCTGCGCCCGGACCTGCAGGGGATCGTCTCTGGTGCCGCGTTAACCCGTCTTCGCGAGGCGGCCGCCAGCGATGAACGTCGGGAACAATACCTTCAGTGGGTGGAGGCCTTCATCTCGGCGGCACGCAAGCTGGACCTGGTGATTCTTCGGGATGAGCAGCGGCTGAAAGAGGTGGATCGCAACCTGTACATCCCCGGTCGGGGAACGATGCGCGGTGAACTGACGTTTTCTTTGGAGAAAATGGGGGAAGAAATTGCCGGGAGACTGCAGCGCCCGGTGCAGGATGCCTTCCCACCCGTCCTGCAACCGGTGGTGACGCAGCTTACGCTGCGCTGGCTCACGCCTACCCATGAATTTGACGACGCCGCCACCGCCGCCGCCATGAATCAGGCAGCGCAGTCGGTGCCCTCCAGCGCCGGTGACGTTCACTTTGCGGCGAATCAGGTGATTGTCAGCAGTGGCGAGATTCGTGATCGGGATTGGGAGATTCTGCGGGCCGAGGCACGGGCGTTTGCTCGTCGTCACGACCGGTCGGGCTGGAAATCATTCCTCGGCGTTTCCACGGTGGCGCTGATCCTCACGGGAATGCTTGCAACGTACATCGCGCATTACCAGCCGCGGATCGTTCGGAACCACGCGCGCGGCATCGCGGTGGCGGTTCTGCTGCTGGCGATGCTGCTGCTGGCACAGCTCTCGGGAATCTCCAGCCAGCCGATGTATGTCTTTGCGCTGTTCCCGACACTGCTGGTAGCAACGATCCTTTCAATTGTCTATGACCGGCGGTTCGCGGCGGGCGTCGCGACCCTTCATGGGTTGCTGGTCACTCTGGCCTTGGGGGAAGACCTTGACTTCCTGCTGGTGCTGCTGAGCGGTGTGGCGACCATCTGCGCGCTGCTGGATGAGGTCCGCTCGCGCAGCAAGCTGATCGAAATCGCCGGAGCGGCGGCGGTGGCCATGATGCTGACGGCGGCCGCCACGGGTGTGCTCAATCATGATCCGCGCCCGTTTGTGCTGCGTAACTGCCTGCACGCCGGCGCTGCCGGGCTTGGGGTGGGTTTCGTCGTGCTGGGAATTCTGCCGTTCATTGAGAAAGCGTTCCGGATCACGACTGCGATGACCCTTCTGGAACTGGCCGACTTCAGCCACCCGCTGTTGCGCCGGATCAGCAGCGAGGCCCCGGGAACCTGGAACCACAGCCTGCAGGTCGCGGCGATGGCCGAGGAAGCCGCCGAGGCGATCGGCTGCAATTCCCTCCTGTGCCGGGTGGGCAGCTACTACCACGATTGCGGAAAGATCAACAAGCCCGGCTATTTCGTGGAAAACCAGCAGGACGGCGTAAACCGGCACCTGAATCTTTCGCCGAATGTGAGCCTGCTGATCATCGTCGGGCACGTGAAAGACGGGCTGGAGCTCGCCCGGGAATACAAACTGCCCACCAGCATCTTTTCGTTCATTCAGCAGCATCACGGCACGACGCTGGTGGAGTTCTTCTACGATCGCGCCATGCGGCAGGCCTCCCCCGAGGATGGCCTGAGCGAACTGCAGTTCCGTTACCCCGGCCCCAAACCCAAGACCAAGGAAGTGGCCATCGTCATGCTGGCAGATTGCTGCGAGTCGGCCGCACGGGCATTGGTGGAGCTGACGCCCGAAATGATTGAAAAGCTGGTGGAGGACATCACTCGGCGCCGGGTGGAGGACGGCCAGCTTGACGAATGTGACATGACGTTGCGCGAACTGGAACTGGTGAAGCGATCACTGATCAAATCGCTGCTGGGCATCCACCACGGGCGAATCGCCTACCCGCCGACGGATGCCGGCACGGCGACACGCTCAACCGGGGTAGAGCAGGAGGCAGGGCAGTCGAATCCGGTGGCCCGAAGCGCCTGAGGGGAGTTCCGCGGCGAGCCCGGAGACTTCCCACGGGGAGGCAACTGGCTTGCCGAAGCCCCACTTAACTGGGGGGCACTGGGGGCGGTCGCATCTAAGTACTTTCGCGGCAAGGAGTTGCGCGATGAGGCGTTGCCGACTTTTCTGGCTGCCCTTGGGGTTGATGATCGCGTCGTTCACCTTGGCCCGGCCGGGGGTGGTGATTACAGACACAGGCCAGCGATTTTCCGGTGAGATTGTCGAGCGCGCTGACGAGGTTGTCGTCACGATTCGCGGTATGGCCACGACGTTTCCCCGTGAGAAGCTCGTCGCCATCGAGTATCACAAAGAATTCCCGCAGGAATTTGCCGAACGGCTGGCAAGCCTGCCTCCTGAGGACGTCGCCGGACGGATTGAGCTGGCCCGTTGGGCCATGGACAACCGACAACTCACTCTGGCGCGCGACGCCCTCGAATCGGCCCTGGCGCAGGATCCGAACAGCGCCGAGGCTGCCGAGCTGCTTCGCTTCGTGCAGGGGCAGCTTCGGCTTGACGCCCGCGCCCGGGCACGTCGGGCAAAGGGGCAGGAGCCTTCCCCCGCGCCGCAGCGAACCCCCACCCTGCTCTCGCCGACCGATGTTCAGGCCATCCGTCGATCGGAATGGCGCGCGGGGGACAACTCCGTTCGGGTGCGGGTAGATCCCCGAATGGCCCGATTGTTTGCCGAGTCGCAGAAAATCCGGCCGGAAGCGTTTCTTGCCCGTCCCCCGATTGAACAGGCACGCCAGATCCTCGACAGCGGTTATGCCACCGAAGAACACCGTCAGGCGGTGCTCATCCTTT
This sequence comes from Phycisphaerales bacterium, assembly GCA_033579175.1. Classification (GTDB taxonomy): domain Bacteria; phylum Planctomycetota; class Phycisphaerae; order Tepidisphaerales; family Tepidisphaeraceae; genus JAVQWE01. The sequence continues at coordinate 4,723 of JAVQWE010000244.1, forward strand.
CCGACCCGGCGCCGATCGCTGAATTTCGACGGAACGTGCAGCCGCTGATCCTCAATGGCTGCGCTTCCAGCGGATGTCACGGCGGGCCGAACGCTG
>JAVQWE010000245.1:0-4761 GCA_033579175.1 Phycisphaerales bacterium
AGCTTCAAGGACAACGGCATGACCGCCGCGTTCACTCACGCGCGCATGGTGGGTGCCAAGCGTGTGGCCTGTGCCAGCACCGGGAATACTTCGGCCAGCCTCGCCATGTACGCGGGTCTGAATGAGATGCTGGGGGTGGTGTTTATCGGCTCGGGGAGAATCAGCTTCGGAAAGCTCAGTCAGGCTCTGGATTATGGCGCGCTCACTCTTCAGATCAACGGTGATTTCGACGCCTGCCTGCGGCGCGTCCGTCAGATCGCTCAGGACGTTCCCGAGCTTGGCATCTATCTGATGAACAGCGTCAATCCGTTCCGGCTGGAAGGGCAGAAGTCCATCATGTACCGGATTCTTGAGGCGCGCGACTGGGAGCCACCGGACTGGATCATCGTCCCCGGCGGCAATCTGGGAAATTGCTCGGCCTTCGGCAAGGCATTTCAGGAGCTGCGCGAGCTGGGACTCATCCGCCGGGTGCCCCGCCTGGCCGTAATCAATGCCAGCGGCGCCAATACGCTCAACGAGCTGTATTCCCGGCAGCATCTGCGCTGGAACGGAGGTGATTTCGACCGTGCCAAGGTCAGCCGACTCTATGCGGCGATGGATGAATCCAATTACCACCCCCACACGGTGGCCAGCGCAATCGAAATCAGCCGGCCAGTGAACCTTCCCAAGGCATTGCGGGCACTGGACGTGATGGATGGTGTTGTCCGCGAAGTCAGCGACGAAGAAATCCTCGAGCACCGGGCGCTGGTGGCCCGATATGGTTTCGGGTGTGAGCCTGCCTCAGCGGCCAGTGTTGCGGGTCTGACGCGCTTGCTCGAAGAACAGGTGGTTTCTCCGGATGAAGATGTGGTTTGCATCCTTACCGGTCATGAGTTGAAGGACCCGAATGTCACCGTGATGTATCACACCGGCATCGACATGAAGGGTTTGCAGGACATTGCACCCCGATCGGAGCCGCGCGGGGTTATCGCCAATCGACCCGTTCCGGTTGATGACGACCTGGACTCCATCGTGCGAGCCCTTGGTGGTCAAAGTCGAGCGCGATGACTGCCGCGGATCAGGGCAGGCGCAGCACCTGAATCGCCAGTACCGCCGCCAGCAGCCCGAACGTGATCACGAGCGATCCAGTCAGCCGATGCAGAAAACGCTTTCGGGGTGATTCGAGTTCGATGTCCATCGGGGGCTACCTCCATTGGCTTTCTGCTGAAAATACACGCCGTTGCACGTCCGGACGGCAAGAGTTTCGCAGGATCGTGTCCATCGGATGCACCACAAGGAGCCTTTGGGGCGCTGTAGCCGGTTTATGACGGCTACGAGGCTTGTCCGGCGCTCGATCGGGCACAGTTGATCCGCCATCAGGGCACCGATAGCCTGCTCCGGCGATGGATGCAGCGGCAACCGGACGCCTGGTTCAGCAGGCAATTGAACAGCTTCAACAGGCTCGCCCGGGCGATGCCGAGCGGTTGCTTCGGCAGGTCCTAGCAATGCATCCGGATCATCCCGACGCGTTGCATTACCTGGGAGTCGCGGCGTTGCAGTCGGGTCGCGCGGCGGAGGCGGCAGAGCTGATTCAACGTTCTCTTCAAATCTCACCCGGTTTTGCCGCTTTCAACAACCTCGCGACGGCATTTCGGGTACTGAACAGGCCTGATGAGGCCATTGCCTGCCTCGATCGCTCGATCCAATTGAATCCCAATCACCCCGATGCTCTGTGGAATCTGGGCACGCTGCTGGCCGCGCGGGGCCAGCATGAGCCAGCTGTTCGCGCATTTACGCGTTTGCTTCAGTTGCAGCCGCGGCATCCCAAAGCGCACTTTCTGCTGGGGAGCAGTCTCGCCGAGCTGAGCTATCTGGAGCGGTCGGTTCATGCCTTCCGTGCACATCTGCAACTTCAACCTGACCACGTGGAAGCCTGGGGGCGGCTGTCGGCAGCGCTGTCCAGACTGGAACGGCATGAGGAGGCCATCGCCGCAGCCAGGAAAGCGGCCGAACTGTGCCCCGATCTGCCGGAAGCTCACAATCACCTCGGCTGGGTGCTGGATCGCGCCGGCCGGCTGACCGAGGCCGAGGCCGCTTACCGTCGCGCCATTCAGTTGAACCCCCGATTCGTCATGGCCTTGGGCAATCTTGCGGCTCACCTGGAAAAGACGGATCGATTGGATGAATCATGCGCCATGTTCGAGCGAGCGGTGGCGGCCGATCCGACGCACCTGGAGGCCCTGTGTTCCCTGGCCGGCAGCTACTCCCGGTGCGGGAGGTACGCCGAGGCGTTGGAAGTGGCGGAGAAGGCACTGGCGATCAATCCCCACTCCGCCTCAGCGCGAGGGCATCGGGCGTTGGCGTTGCTGTCATTCGGTCGGTATGAGGAAGGATTCGCTGAATATGAATGGCGGTGGAAATGCAAGGATTTCACAACCCCCGAGCGGGATTTTGAGCAGCCGCGTTGGCGTGGCAGCGATCCTTCCGGCAGGACGATCCTGATCCATTGCGAACAGGGCTACGGCGACAACATCCAGTTCGCCCGGTATCTGCCGATGCTTGCCGAGCGCGGTGCCACGGTGATCCTGGAATGCCCAGTGGCCCTTCGGAGGCTGCTGAGCCATGTGCGGGGGGTCAGCAAAGTGATCGCTGCGGGGCTTCGCCCTCCGCCGTTCGACCTGCAGGCTCCTTTGTTGAGTCTGCCGCACGTCTTTGGCACGACCCTGGCAACAGTGCCTGCGGAAGTGCCATATCTGCATGTTCCCCAGGAAGTTACCGAAGCATGGCGGGGTCGGCTCGCCGCGCGATTGGGGCGCTTCAACGTCGGGCTGATCTGGCGTGGAAACGCCAAACCGAACCCCAAACGGTCCATTCCCCTTCGTGAACTGGCACCGCTGGCGTCCGTAAGCAATGTCACCTTCGTGAGTCTCCAGGTGGGTCAGCAGGGAGAGGAAGCTTCCTGCCCCCCACCGGGCATGACTCTCATCGATCTGAGGAACGAGCTGACCGATTTTCTCGACACCGCGGCGGTGATGCAGTTGCTGGACCTGATCATCACCATCGATTCCGGGGGAGCACACCTGGCCGGGGCCCTGGGGAGACCCACCTGGACGATGCTCATCAAGGTCGCCGACTGGCGGTGGTTGCACGACCGGGAAGATTCACCCTGGTATCCCACCATGCGGCTCTTCCGGCAGACCCATGCCGACGACTGGCACGATGTCGTCGCACGCGTCGCCTGTGAACTTGCCGCCCGCGTTAATGCGCTTGCCTGATGGCACCGTGATCGTCGCGCGGGTGCAGTCCGATAACGGCATCGTCTCAACACCGTTTGTCATCGCACAACATCAACTCCCAAAGGGCTGTTGCCGATGCAACGTGAGGGGTCAACCCAACAGCTTCCCCCGTCTGACGCCAGCGTGAAGCCCGACTTCGCACGAGATCGACTGGAGCAGCATCTGCGCGGCCTGTTGCGCTTCTGGCTGGCGCTGGTGGTGTTCGTGCTTCTGACGGCCGTGGTCATTGTCCTGGACCAGGTCCGACGCGATGCATCGTTTCTGGGGGTGCTGGCGGAAGAATATCGCGACACGGTCAACATCGCCCGCTTTGAGTATGACCTGCGCGTGCTGGCGATCGGCTTGGCCGCGATTGAGTTCGTGCTGCTCCTGGCCGGTATGCTCGGTGCGCGGCGCTTTGCGTGGCGGCACCGGGAGGACCGTCGCAGCGTTCTGGAATCAGAGAGATTCGCGCAGGCCACGTTTGATGCCCTGCCGGCGCAGATCGCGATCCTCAATGAATCCGGGGTTGTGGTAGCCAGCAATCGCTCCTGGAAAGCTTTCCCGCATGACGAAGACGATTCAATCATCCGGCGCGTTCCCGAGGGGGGCAATTTCCTTTCGATGTGTGATACGGCGATCGGCCGATGCTGCGACGAGGCCCGGCAGATCGCGCGCACGATTCGCGCCGTGATGACCGGTCAGATGGAATCGGCCACGATCGAAACCGCCGGTCATCAGAGCCGCGGGGACGCCTGGTATCTGCTTCGGGTGACGCGCTTCCCGGGCGACGGACCTCCCCGTGTCATCGTACTCTTTGAAGACATCACGCAGCGAAAGGCGGCTGAACAGCAGGTGCAGCGCGCCAAAGAGGCGGCCGATCAGGCCAACGCCGCCAAGAGCGCGTTCCTGGCCAACATGAGCCATGAGATCCGCACTCCCATGACCGCCATTCTCGGGTACACTGAGGTTCTTCAGGATCCCCGTCAGACCGACGAACAACGCCGACGATGCGTTCAGATCATCCGGCGGAACGGCGAACACCTGCTGGCAATCATTAACGACATCCTGGATCTGTCGAAGATCGAGGCCAACAAACTCACCGTCGAGCGACTCCCGGTCGACCTTCCGCAGTTCATCGGCGAACTGCAGGCCCTGGTGCGCCAGCGGGCGCAGGACAAGGGTCTGCAGTTCAAGGTCGTCTTCGACGGACCGACACCGCAGACCGTCAACACCGATCCGCTTCGGCTCAAACAGGTGCTGATCAACCTGCTGGGCAACGCCGTGAAATTCACTCAGAAAGGGAGCGTAACCCTCCGCGTGGCCTGTCATGACCACCTCGAAGGTTCGATGCTGCATTTTGATGTCATCGATACCGGTGTAGGAATGGACGACTCCCAGCGTGCTCGGCTGTTTGCCCCCTTCACGCAGGGTGATGAGTCCACGACGCGCCGCTTCGGTGGCACAGGGCTGGGGCTGTCGATCAGTCGTCCGCTGGCAAACCTGC
>JAVQWE010000246.1:0-4752 GCA_033579175.1 Phycisphaerales bacterium
ATATCGCATGAGAATGCTGAGCATCTCCCGACTCATGCGGCGCAGATTGCGATTGTTGATGGCGTTGTATTTATCGAGGAAATGATCGATCAGGCGGGGAATGTCCTCGCGACGGTTGCGCAGCGGCGGAAGGTAAATGGGCACGACGTTCAACCGGTAAAACAGATCCTCGCGGAAATTACCGCGCGCCACTTCTCCCTGCAGATCGACGTTGGTCGCCGCGATCACCCTCACATCCACTTTCACTACCGCCGTGTCGCCAACACGCTCGAATTCGCGCTCCTGCAGCACCCGCAACAGCTTGACCTGCAACTGCGGCTCCATCGTGCCGATTTCATCCAGAAAAATCGTGCCTCCGTCGGCCGCCTCGAACCGTCCGATCTTGTCGCGTATGGCGCCGGTGAAGCTGCCTTTGACATGACCGAACAGCTCACTCTCCAGCAGCGTGCCCGTGAGTGCTCCGCAGTTGACGCGGATGAAGGGTCGATCCTTCCGGGGCGAGTTGTAATGAATCGCCTTGGCAATCACTTCCTTGCCGGTTCCGGTTTCACCCAGAAGCAGGACCGTGGCGCGACTGTTGGCGATCTGCCCCACCGTGGCGAACACTTCCTGCATCGCCGGAGCATCACCGATAATGTTTTCGAACTTGAAACGATCGCGAATCTGCGCGCGAAGCTGGGCATTCTCCTCCAGCAGCTCATTCTTCTCCCGCAGAACCATGCGATTGATCTGAATCGCCTGCGCCAGCATCGCCGCCACGATCTCAAGAAACGCCTGATCCGAAGCCAGCTTGTCCTCCCCCACCACCGGTTGATCCACCGCCAGCGCGCCGGCCACGCGATTGTCGATGCGAATCGGCACACAGATGAAGCTGACAGGCTGATCCGGGGGCTCGTTGCTGAGCCGACCGGTCCGATTCAGAAAATCGGGCTCCCGACGCACGTCGGCAATGGCGCGTGCCCGCCCCGTGGCCACGACGCTGCCGGTAATTCCCTCCCCCAAGGCAAACCGATTGTTCTGGATGTCGTCCGGGGTCAACCCGATCGCTGCCTCAGTGCGCAGCCGACCGGTGCTCTCGTCCAGAAGGACCAGTGTCCCGCGGCGCATGTTGCGCTTGTCGGAGATCAGCTGCATGACCCGCGGGAAGGCGTCGCGCAACTCCAGTGTCGAAGAGAGGATTTCCCCGATTGCCGTCAAAATCGACAGATCGCCATCTTTGATCGCCTCAGATCTGGGCAGATTGGCATCAGGCATGCCTATATCTTATGCTGGTGCTTCTTATTTGTGCAACGAAATTCCCCCGCTGACGCGCCGGCACGTTCCGTTCGGTTCTGACTTCAACGGTAGTTACCCTGCCACATCTCATGATGAATTACCTGTGGGCGGGTTTGATTGTCGCCGCGCTTGGATTTGCCCTCTGGTCAGACCTCAACGATCTCCTCGCTGACCGCTACGCCAACGGCCGCGCCTTGCCGGCAACGCTGGAACTCCCCCCCGGCGAAGACCCGTCCAACCGCCGCCGGCACGGAACCCTTCGGCTTGACCCCAGGATTGTGGCCAGGCATTTCCATCGACCCACCCCCGCTGGCACGGCTCCCCTCAACTTCCCCGTGGAGTTGTCGATCGCGCAAACCGAGCTCGAACTGAAGACAACCGCCGATCCTCTCCCTCCGCCGCTGGATCAGATCCGAGCGTTTCACGATGACGCCAACCGCACTTTGCGGGCGCGCGTTCGCTTCCCCGACGTCTCGGTGCAGCCGATGCCCCCGGTGGCCGGCGAATTCCCGGTGCTGCTGGAATTCGCGCCGGTTCGATTCGTCAAGCTTAAGGCAATCACGGCGGCGGCGTTTGAGTTCTCGAAGACGGCCGTCACGATTGCCCTCGGGTTCATTGGGGTTTTCGCTCTTTGGATGGGGTTGATGAAGATCGCCGAAGCTTCGGGCCTGGTGGCGATCTTCGTGCTTCTGGTGCAGCCCTTCCTGCGTTTTCTGTTCCCCGGAGTGCCTCGAGGGCACCCGGCGATGGGGCTGATCGCCCTGAACCTGTCGGCGAACATGCTGGGGTTGGGCAACGCGGCAACGCCGATGGGAATCAAGGCCATGGAAGAGCTTCAAACCCTCAATCCTGACAAGGACACTGCCACCGACGCGATGGTCATGCTGCTGGCGATGAACACTGCCGGTGTGCAGTTACTGCCGTCCGCCACGCTGGTGGCCGTGATGGGGTTTTCGTCGATGGCGGTGTTCGTGCCGATCCTCATCGTCACCGGTGTTTCGCTGGTTGTCGCCATCGTAGCCGCCCGTCTCCTGGGGCGCTTGCCGGCCTATCGCCGAACGAGCACGCACGGCGCTGGTTCTGGAGGGGAGGCAGCATGAACACCTTTCGCGATGCAGTGGAGCTTTCGGGCCTCTGGATTCTCATCCTGCTGCTTGTGGGGCTTCCGGTTTACGGGTTGATCCGGCGCGTGCCGGTTTATGAGGCGTTTGTCGAAGGAGCCAAGGACGGCTTTCATGTCGCCGTCCGCATCATACCCTATCTTGTGGCAATTCTGTTTGCGATTGCAATGTTTCGTGCCTCCGGCGCGATGAACGTGCTGGTGGAAACCTTGCGCCCGACGCTGGAAGCCGTCGCATTTCCCCCGGAAGTGCTGCCCATGGCGATCGTGCGGCCGTTGAGCGGCAGCGGATCGGCGGCGGTGCTGGTGGATATTCAGCAGCAGCATGGAAACGACTCGCTGATCACCCGCATCGCGGCCACCATGTTCGGCAGCACCGAAACGACCTTTTACGTCATCGCGGTGTATTTCGGGGCGGTGGGCATCCGCAAGACGCGTCACGCCGTGGCCGCCGGGCTTATTGCCGACGTGGCGGCGATTGTTCTGTCGGTGTACGTAGTGAAATGGATGCTGGGATAGGATCAGGTCATGAGGATCGGCCTGGTGGCGCTTTCGTCGGTGGTCCCCCCGGTGGAGTTCGAGGCCGGTTGTGAAGTGCTGCGCTCGCATGGTTTTGAGCTGATCCGGCATCCGCAGGTGCTGTCGCAGCATTGGCTGCATGCCGGATCGGATGCCGTGCGCGTCCAGGCACTGATGGATTTTGCCTTCGATCCCGCGATCGATGTGGTCTGGTGTGCCCGTGGGGGATATGGCGCAGCCAGGCTCCTGCCTCTTCTGGATCGACTCACCGCAGAACGGGGACTTCCCCCGCGAAAGCTGCTCGTGGGCTATTCCGATGTCACCGTCGCCCATGAGTATGTGCGCAACCGCTGGAACTGGAGCACCTTGCACGCTGCGATGCCGGCGGCGGCAGGGTTCCCCCTGCTGCCCGTTGCGGACCTTGCCGCTACGGCCGCGGCAGTAGCGCGAAAACCCGCCATCGATTGGCCGTGGCGACATACGCGCCTTCGATGGGTCACCCCCCCGCCACCATCGCCGCTGGAAGCACCCCTGATCGGGGGCAACCTGAGCCTCTGGCAATGCCTGGCCGGGACGCCGTACGCGCCTCCGCGCCGCCCGCACATCCTGTTCCTGGAGGACCTGGGCGAAAAGTTCTACCGGATTGACCGCATGATGACCCACCTGGATCAAAGCGGCCTGCTGGATACGTGCGTCGCGATCGTTCTGGGGGATTTCACCGATTGTAACGACGAAGTCCAAACCTGCCTGGCCGCTTCACCGGGTCCGCCCGCCGCCGAGAAAAGTGCCACCCCGGCCCGGCAACCGCTGCGTCCGGTGTTCCAGTTTGATGACCTCTTGGAGCAAACCTTCGGCTCTCTGGGATTGAAACGCAACCTGCCGGTGGCGTTCGGCCTGCCGGTCGGGCACGGGCAACGGCATGCGCCCCTGCCGCTTGGGGGTCTTTACCGGCTGCACCCGGAGGGGATGCTGGAGCTGATCCACTGGAGCTGGACTTCAGAAACCTCCACCGTCATGTAGACCGGGGGGAGCGATTCCGATCACCCCGGTTGGCGGAGTGGCAGCCCACACGTGGGCAATGATTGTTGGCGTGCCGGAGCGATCCGCGACAACCACCGGACCACCGCAAGACCGGCGTCGCCGCCACCTTCAGCCGACTTCAGGTGCCGCACAGGCCCCCAGGATCAGATTCCCAATCGCTCCCGCTCGCCGCGAAGGGCATCAATGCACCGACGGATGTGTTCGGTTTCTTCCACACCGAGTTCGGCCATGCCCTGTCGGATATCTTCTCGGCTGACCGCCGCGGCAAATGCCTTGTCTTTCAGCTTCTTGCGAACCGAGGATGGCTCCAGATCACCGATTCCGCTCGGGCGTACCTTGCAACAGGCGACGATAAACCCCGCCAGTTCGTCCACCGCGAAAAGCGCCTTGGCCATCGGGGTTACCCGCGGGGTGCCACTGTACTGAGCGTGACCCAGAATCGCTGTGAGGATTTCCTCATCGACTCCCAATCCCCTCAGATGCCTCACCGCGACAAACGGATGCTCCGCAGGCGTGGGATGCCGTTCATAGTCCATGTCATGCAGCAGCCCGCAGATCACCCAGCGATCATGCTCTGCGGGTTGCAGAATCCGGGCATAGCCCGACATGCACGCGGCCACCGCCTCCATGTGAGCGCGCAACGCCGGGGATTGCGTCCATTCGTGCATCAAAAGACGGGCCTCATCAATCGTCATGCGTTCACGATTGTAACGTCTACCCGTCGGAGACTCCCCGACTCAATCCAGTCTCAGCAGTCGGCGGTACATGGGTAATACGCTCTGCCACGAGAACCGCTG
>JAVQWE010000247.1:0-4751 GCA_033579175.1 Phycisphaerales bacterium
TGGCGCGCCGGGGGGAGTTTCCGAGACGCTGCGCGCGCAGCCGGCAAGGATCAGAACACCGAGGAGCGCGGTTCGAAGGAGGATGCGTGGATCGTACCGGCGGGGATGGGTGGCTTGCTCGATCATCGTCACCTGTTCTGCGGATCAATCGATCCGGGGGACCTCCACCCACGCGCCGTCCCGCTGGATCGATTCGTTGCCCTTTTCCATCACGGCAACGGTCTCGACGATGTCGCGCAGCTCGACCGGTGCCGGCCCGCCTTCAAAGAACCGGACCATTCCCTCCACCAGCCGGGTGTAGACCGGAGCAAAATCGACGACAAACTGCCCGACGGCCTTTTCCCCGTGCACGGTGGCGCCGAAACTCCAGCACCCGCGCCGCTCCAGGCGCAGGCGCACATACCGACCGTCGCGATACTCGTAATCCACGAGGTGTCGATCTTCGGTCCTGATGGCGCTGATGCGCCTGACCCCCGGCCCCTGCCCCGACGCCCGGAAAATGGCATCCACCATTTCGATGCTGTGGCAGCCGTAATGCCACAGGTCGGGCATCATGTCCAGCAGCTCACCGGCGCCGTAGGCGTCGATCGCAATGATCCGGCCCAGAGCCGTGAAATCGAGCCGTGAGATTTCTGTGATGAAACGCAGGGAGCTGGCGGAATAGGCCCGCGCTCCGGACCTGCGAACCGCCGACAGAAGGTCCAAGGCCTGCTGAAGACTGCATGTCAGTGGCTTGTCGATGTACGTGGGCAGCTTACGCTCCAGTGCCGGCAGGGCATATTCCCGGTGTCGATTGCCGTTGACCGCCAGCACCAGCACGCCATCGACCTGCGCAAGCATCTCCTCCAGAGACGTGGCGGCCGTCACTCCCATCGACAGGGTGTCGGTCTTCCACTTCTGGACATCGGCGGGGTTGGGCCAGTCGTGCCGGCCGTCGGTCCAGAACCGGGTGACGCGGCAACGCGTCTGCCCGCGGTCATGCATGCCGTTGATCCGCCGCGTGAACTCCGGCAGGTGAGAAGAATCGATTCCTATGCAGCCGAGGCGGATGGGTTCGCTCATGGGATTCATAAGGTCAGAAAGTCATCGAGGAAAAGGCTCTGCCGGCGCGGCGGCGGCCGGCTTCAGCGTGAATCAGGCAGTTGCGTCAGAAGTTAATGTCCTGGCGGTTCCTCCACACCCCACATGATCTGCACGCGCCGACCGCATTCGACGGCGTACTGTTCCGTTTCCAGCAGGATGGCCACGTCGATGGCGTCATCGAGGGTGGCTCGAAGGGTGGGGCGGGTTGCGCCCGGGGAAGGCGCCGCCGGCCTCGAGCCCGCCGCGGCGTGGCTCGCAGCAGAAGCGGGCGCATGATGTACGGCCGGGGCGGACCCGGGGGATTCGAGCATTGCGACCGCCTGCACGAAGTGACGCACTTCCAGGTCGTAACCGGTGAGACTCCCGACATCAATCGGCTCACTGCTGCCCTTGTGATGCAGAAGCAACTGGTCTGAACGGGAAAGATCAAAATCTGCCGTGGCCTGCTCAAATTCAGCCAGATACCGCATCCGGAAAGGGGTTCCCGGAGCCAGCCAGCCGCCCTGCGCCGTGACATGCAGCGATGGATCATCGAAATGGTACATCGTGGTCACGTGGTTGAGGTGCCCGCCGGAAGTGACGGCCGAAGGTCGACCGAGGCAGAAACGAATGAAGTCCACATCATGGATGTGCAGGTCTACCATCGCCCCGCCCGAGGCCGCCGGGTCGGCAAACCAGGCCGACCACGCCGGCGCCGCCCCGATGCGCTGCAGGTTCAGTGCCCGCAGCCTTCCGTACCGACCGGAGTCCATGGCATCCTTCAGCCAACTCCAGGCCGGCCAGAATCTCATGCACATTGCGGGCATGATCAGAGTTTTTGCCTCCGCCGCCACCGCCCGGAGCTCGCGAATCGGTTCGGTGGTGATGGCAACCGGCTTCTCCACGAGCACATGCTTGCCTGCGCGCAGTGCCGCGCTGGCCAGCTCGACATGCGTCTGCGTGGGGGTACAGATGCTGATCAGCCGGACATCCGGATCGGCCAGCATGCTCTCAAAACAGCCGTGCGCCCGCACGGAGGCTGGATCGAATGCCGCCGCGCCCGTCTGCAGGTTGCCCGACTCACCTGCCTCCCCCGCCCGTCGCCTCGGATCGGAATCGCATACCGCCACCAGCCGACAGGGAAATCCCGCGCGCGAGGCCCCGACGTAGGCCGCTACGTGAGTTCGCCCCATGAAGCCGAGGCCGACGACGCCCACCCCGATCGCCGGCCGATCCGGAGGCACCGAATCTGCGGTCATGGGCGCCTCCTGACCCCCGGCCGAGCGCCCGGGCTTCGCGGAAGCGGAATCGGCATCACATCCACGGAGGTTTCCACCGTACGAATCCCTCGATCGCCTCGTATTGAGGCAGCCCCAGCTCGTCATAAGCTCTGGCGGTGCCGCGATTCCTGTCTTCGGCGCGCTGCCAGAACTCACGGGTGTCATTCCCGGCAAACATGGCTACCCGCTGGCTCTCATGTTTGAGGATGGCCAGACGCTTGCGGATCAGCTCGTCCGGCGAGAGCGGAACCGCCATCTCAATTTCCTCCACGCCCCATTCATGCCAGGCGCCCCGATAGAGCCACAGGTCGCATTCGCGCATCCACGGTTCGTCCTTCAGCCGTGTCAGCGCCTCGATGATCGCCTCCAGACATACCCGATGCGTTCCGTGCGGATCGGCCAGGTCGCCGGCGGCATAAATCTGGTGGGGGCGGAGTTCGCGGATGAGATCGCTAACGATCCGGATGTCTTCCTCGCTCATCGGCTTCTTGCGAACCCGACCGGTCTCGTAGAACGGCATGTCCAGGAAATGGATGTTCTCCTCCCGCACACCGGCAAATCGCGCGCCGGCGCGGGCTTCGCTGCGGCGGATCAGGGCCTTGATCTTCAGAAGCTCGATCGGGTCCACGTCCTGAGGCTTCTTGTGGCGGATGAACCGTTCGATCGCGTCCTCAATCTTGTTCGCCTGACCTTCGCCCAGAAGGTGGAACTCCCGGCAGAACTCCGCAGCAAAATCGGCATGACGCAGGGCAGCATCATCAAAAACCGCGATGTTCCCGCTGGTCTGGTAAGCCACGTGAACGTCGTGGCCCTGCTCGCACAAGCGCATGAACGTGCCGCCCATGCTGATCACATCGTCATCGGGATGCGGTGAAAAGATCAGTACCCGCTTGGGGAAGGCATCCGACGAGTGCTTCACCGGCTGAGGCTCGCCTTTCTGATCGGGGCGTTTGCCCCCCGGCCAGCCGGTGATGGTGTTCTGCATCGCTTTGAACACCTCGATGTTCACGTCATAGGCCCCCCCGCGCTGGGCGATCAGTTCTCCTAATCCGAGGTTGTTGTAATCCTCGTCGGTCAGCTTCAGCAGCGGCTTGCGGGCGGTCTGCGCGGCCCAGACGACGGCCCTTCGTGTCTGCGTCTTGTCCCATCGCAGACCGAATTCCTCCAGCGGACCGATCAGCCAGGGGGTCTTGAAGCGCGTCAGTTCACCGGCGGCGGCGGTGTCAAGCACTACCTTGGCGGCCGGATGAAGCTGCAGAAACGAGGCCGGAACGGCGCTGCTCACGTCGCCCTCGACCGCGCGCTTGATGATCGCGGCCTTGTGCTCGCCGAACGCCAGCAGAATGACCCGCCGCGCCCCCAGGATCGTATCCACCCCCATGGTGATGGCCCGGCGCGGCACGTTCATGATGCCGAAGAAATCGCCGGCGGCGTCGTTGCGCGTCAGTGCATCGAGCATAATCAGCCGGGTTCTGCTCTCGCGGGTGCTGCCCGGCTCATTGAAGCCGATGTGCCCGGAGCGCCCGATCCCGAGGATCTGCAGATCAATGCCACCGGCTTCCCGGATCTTCCGCTCATATTCATGACAATGCTGGATCACTTCCTCCACCGGCAGTGTGCCGTCCGGGACATGGGTGCGCGACTTGTCGATGTCGATGTGATCAAACAGTTGCTCGTTCATGAATCGCCGATAGCTTTGCAGCTCGGTCGGCGGCATGGGGTAGTATTCATCGAGGTTGAACGTGGTGACATTCCGGAAGGAAAGCCCCTCTTCCCGGTGAATGCGGATCAGCTCCCGGTAGACCCCCACGGGGGTGCTTCCCGTGGCCAACCCCAGCACCGCCGGCTCACCGTGATCCTGCTTCTGCCGGATCAGGTCGGCGATCTCATAGGCGACGGCCCGACTGGCCTGGGCACTGCTGGAATAGACCGTGGTGGGGATTTTCTCCACAAGGGTGGCCGAAGCCGGGGTCTGGGGCGTCTCGACGTGGGGACGGTTTTTGAGGACAGCACTCATCGAGTAAACCTTCTCTGGGGCCGAAGTGCGGGATCGGGCCCGCCGACCCACGCCTGCATTCTTGCCGGGATTCGGTCAGGCCCGTAGCGGCATTGTTATATAATAATCGCCGATTTCAAGGCCGAATCCACCACTTCCGCCACCTCGGTGGCTTCGGCAAACGAGGGAAGCTGCGCGCCGGTGGGCCCGCCGCTGGCCCGGTCGGCAAAGGCAGCCAGTTGACGGTCGAACCGGAATTCGTGAGATTCCACCGGCAAAACCCGCGATCCACCCTCGGCTTTCTGGAACAGCAGCTCGGTGGGAACGTCGTAGTCGTACCGCACCAAACCCTTTGTCCCGACTACAGTTACGACAAATCGCGCCGGTTCCAGCCATCCGGATTGCACCACCCC
>JAVQWE010000248.1:0-4722 GCA_033579175.1 Phycisphaerales bacterium
CCTTGAGACCACCCCGTTCACTTTCGGAAAAATCGGCTACCTCGAACGTCCAGTTCCGCGCAGCAACATACCTGCGGTACATCTCAAACAGGTCGTGCGCAAAGAGCGCCGCCTCTTCTCCGCCGATTCCGGCGCGGATTTCAAGGAAAAAGCTGTCGACCCGGTTGTCTTCACTGGCGACAAACTCGTCCTTGAGTGATTCCAGCAGCCGCAGCGCCTCAGCTTCCGCGCGCGGCAGGTCCTCTCGTGCCAGCGCCGCCATCTCCGAATCGGTTGAGCCGGCAAGCTCGCGAACGGCCGCGAGGTTGTCGATCGCTTTCTGCAACTGGCGGTATCGGGTCACGAGGGGCTCAAGCCGGCCTGCCTCGCGCGAGACGTTCACCAGCCGCGGGGGGCTGGACAGCACCTGCGGGTCGTTCAACTGCCGTTGAAGTTCATCCCAGCGGGTTGCGGCCTCATCAAGTCGGCGCCGCAAAGCGACCGGTATGGAAAGATTTGGATCAGACATGCCAACTCTGCGTGCGTGTGGGGAAGACGGCTCCGCCGGCTGCGCGGGAACTGCGATACTTACGACTTACCACATCATACCCATTTTGTGGCAATTGTAACGTTATCGGTCGAGGCTGGCGACGCCATCAATACTGGCAGGCGGCATCGAAGCGTTCCCCACGGCCAACCGATGCCACCGGGGTGTACGTCCTTTCGTCCTCAGGCATGGTCGTTCGCGAGGCAGCGCCCCCGCGCGCCGCTGCCATCGCGCTGGCCGTCACGGTCATTCTGGTGGCGGCAGTGAGCCGACTGGTTTACCTGATCGCCCCGTTTGACGGCGATGGAGCAATGTTCGCGTACATGGGGAAGCTGGTTGCCGAGGGTGGCAGGTTTGGCGAAGACCTGCTGGACAATAAGTTCCCCACGGTGGGGCTGGTCACGAGCGCTTTCTACCGTGCGTTCGGGTCATGGTGGCCGGGATACGTCATCGGCCAGCTTATCCTTACATTTCTGGCGGCGGCGATTCTTGCGCGCCAGGCGGCCCGATGTTTTGGGGAGCACGCGCGCTGGAGCACTTTCATCCCCGCGATCGTGCTGTTGAACATCAATGCCGCCGTGATGGGGGGATTTCAACTGGAGACGCTCCAATCTTTCTTCGCCGCGGTTGCTGCGGCCTGCAGTCTGGCAGCGATCCGGTCTGGTGATCGTCGCGACGCCCTGGCCTGCGGATTGGCCAGCGGGTGCGCCATGCTGATCAAACCCACTGGTGCGGCGGTGCTGACCGCGTTGGTTCTGGTATGCCTGATCACGCCCTGGGTGGTACGGAACCGTCGCCCCCGGGCGATCGGTGGCCTGATCCGAGCCGCCCTCGTCGGCGCGGCATTCCCTCTGGCCGTTGGCGTGCTGTATCTTGAGGTTTCCGATCAGTTGCGCATGCTTCCCGTCCTCGCGCAGCAGATCGCCGAATACGCGCGATGCAGTTCGTTCGCCTGGGAAGATGCGTTGCGGCCGGGCATCCTCCTGTTCCTTTTCGCGGCGGCCATGCTGATTCGCGGATGGGTCTACCGCCGCGACGAACACCAGGCGCCCTCGCCGGCCCAGCCCGAAGCCTGCTGGTTTGCCTGGGGCTGGCTGATCCTTGAGCTGGTAGGAGTGCTCCTGCAGCGTCGAATGTATGCCTACCACTTTCTTCCGCTGGCTTGTCCGGCGGCGCTGGTGTTTGCGTCGCTGCCGCGTCGGGTGACCGTCGCCCAGCTTGCCGGACCGCTGGCGTTGCCAGTCTTATTCTCGATCTGGGGTGCCCGAGATACTGTGGCGACGGCACGGGCTGAGACGGCGGATCGGTTTGCAGTGACACGATGGCTCGAGGCCCACACGCTGCCGGGGGAGCGAATCTGGCATGACAACACCCCCTTCACGCTGATTCATACGGACTTACGGCCGGCGTCCCGAGTCCAACTGACGTTCCTGTTCATGAATTCCGATGAGGCACCCGCTCGCTTCTCGACGGTGCTTCTGGACGACCTCCGTGCCCACCGGCCGCGTTTTCTGGCTCTTCAGGCTAATCTGGAGCATTACCTTCAGCGACATACCCAGGGCGTGATGGAGCTGTCGCGCCTGCCGGAGCGGCGCAGAAACTTTGTTTCCGCCTGGCGACAGATTGAGGACTTTGCGCACAACCACTACCAGCCGGTGGCGACCGTGGGCCGCGACACGATCTGGCGGAGAAAGGATGCCAGTTGATGAGCGTTTTCTCCCCCACCGCCGACCTGCAACCCCGCGCCGGTGACCGTGCCGTCGCTGCGGATGCAACCGGCCACCTTGCCCACCAGGTCGGATGCGGCGAACGGTTCATTTCGCTGCAGTACGGGCTGGCCGCGATCCTGCTGGGCAGTGCAGTGGCGATCAATGATGGAAGGCTCCACTGGCTGGGGCTCCAGTGGCTCGCTCTGGCGCTGCTGGCCATGGCCTCCGGGTTGATTCTGTGTCGTTCGGCCGTGGCAGGGCGGGTGCAGTCGAGTCTGCTGGAGATTGTCCTGGCACTCGGAGTTGCATTTCAGATCGTCCATCTGGCGCTGATGGGGGTGATGGCGGCGTGTCCGTCGAACGTTCCGACGTTTGCCATCCGCCTTTGCATGCTGACGTTCACCCTCGGGGTGTTAACAGCATTGTGGCGCGATCGATCGACCGGAACACTGCTGATGATCGGCGCGTTTCTCGTGGCGGGGTGGGCCTGCATCTACTCCAATCCGCATCCGCGAATCGACGTGCTGGAATTCCAGAAGCACTCGGCTGCAGCACTGCTGGGGGGAAGCAATCCCTACGGTATCCGCTATCGCGACATCTACGAGGGCCATGGAACCGACTTTTACGGCCCCGGTGTCATTGAAAACGGATGGCTGACCTACCCGTTTCCTTATCCGCCGCTGAGTGTCCTGCTGGTTGTCCCCGGGCAACTGATTGGAGATGTGCGTTACGCGCATCTGGCCGCGATGGCCGCGGCGGGGGCACTGATCGCTGCCTGTGCGCCGGGTCGGCTGGGAATCCTGGCGGCGGCGCTGCTGCTGACATCTCCGCGGGCACTGTTTCTCGTGCAGACGGGCTGGACCGAACCGCTGCTGATCCTGTTGGCGGCCGCGGTAACCTGGAGCGCCCTGCACTGCCGCCGGATTCTCTGGCTTGCCTTGGGGTTGTGGCTGGCGGTGAAACAGTACCTGTTGTTGCTGATCCCGCTGACCAAGCTGCTCGGTCCGACATTGGGCTCGCGTCGTCGGTGGCGACAGACGATGCTTGCCGCCGGTCTGGTTGCCGCTGCAACGATCGTCCCGTTCCTGATTCTCGACCCGCAAGCATTCATCCGAGGCGTGATTCAATGGCAGATGATCCAGCCGTTCCGCTCCGATTCGCTCAGTTTTACGGCCTTGTGGGCGGAAATGTCCGGTCGGCCGACGGAGGGACTGCCTGGCTTCATCACCGCATCGCTGGCGATGGCTGTTGGCCTGTGGAAGGCTCCCCGGTCGCCCGGCGGGTTCATGGCGGGGGCGGCCTTGGTGTTTGCGGCGTTTTTTGCCTTCAACAAACAGGCCTTCTGCAATTATTATCTGTTCGTGACCGGCGTGTGCTGCTGCGCGATTGCCGGTTTGGCGGCCGATCCAACGTCCAGAGCAGCCACCCCCGTTCAGGAGTGACAGCAGCTACAGCAGATAGCGCGTTCGACCGATAAGAGGGTATATTGAGTGGTGCGGTCTGGCCGAGGGAGGTTGTCCACGTGAACAAGTCGTTCAAAGACTGGCTGAATGAAGGCGAGCAGCTCTACAACGCAACACTCGCGGAGTTTCAGCAACTGGAACACCAGCTTGCCGAAATCGAGCAGCGCCTCGCCGCCAAAAAAGCCGAGGTTAACCAGATTGCCCAGATTATCGGAAAACCCCCCGTGGAGACCCCGAACCGACGATTGACGGCCGAGATCATCGATCCCGGTCAGCCAAACGCTGTTCCCAACTCTCCGGCCACGATTGCCCGCGCCCTGACGGGCCGCGGCCTGGGGCGCTAGGCTGGCCGTCTCTCCGATAGTCCAACCCCGGCGGCTCATCGGGCAGCCCCTGCCGCACTCGTGCCACCAACCGATTGGATGCATTCGTCACAGCGGCTTCCGTGGGAAGCGCTGATCCATGTTGGCGGTTTTCCACGCAAACGCCGCCATGATGGTCGCCGCCTGCTTCAAGTCATCGATCTGAATCCGATCGTACACATCCTGGTTCGAGTGATGGGTTCGACTGCTGTACTCGATCGGATCCTGAATGAACTGAAACCCCGGCAGGCCGATCTGATCAAAGCTGACATGATCCGTTCCCCCGGTGCTGGCCAGCGTGACGGTGGTGGCACCCAGATCGGCAAAAAATGCCAGCCATTGACGGAAGATCGGCAGCGCCGCCGCATTCCCCTGGGCATAAATGCCCCGGATTCTTCCCGTGCCGTTATCGAGGTTGTAATAGGCTGAGAGCCTGTCATAGTCAGCCGCCCGGATGATGTTGCGTTGCACGGACGCCGCGGTCGGAGGGTTGGCCGGTCCGGTTTCCGGGGGCGTTTCACCCGCCTGCTCAGCCATTCGGCGGGCGCGCTCGGCTGCGCGGCGCGCCTCGGCGTCGGGGTCGTGACCGAAGTGCTGCTTCACATACGCCGCCGAGCCAAGCAGCCCCTGTTCTTCGCCGGTCCACAGCGCCACGCGAATGG
>JAVQWE010000249.1:0-4707 GCA_033579175.1 Phycisphaerales bacterium
TTCCACCGGTTCCAAGGCTCCCGCGGCAGCCGAACCGTGCGCAAAGCGAATACCCTGAAGTCCGGCGAGTTCAGGGGCCAGGGACAAAATGACGGCGGGGCGATCGGTAAAGACGACCGCACCAATCTGCACTTCATATCGCTGAGCACCGGGCGAGAGAACACGAAAGTCGGCTTTTGGAAGCGGCGGGATCGTGGTTTCGTCAGCCTCCGGTCTTCCTGAGCGCACCGCAGCAATTCTCCGCTGGAAGTCGCCCAGTTCCTGCTCATACAGCTCCAGCAACTGCGACCAGTGGAAGTTGACGGGCTTACCTTCACTTCCTCCCGAGACGGGTATCTTCCGCTGGCCGGTCTGCATGGAATTGGCATAGCGGTAGGTGTCTCGCGTCAGCGCCTCGAGGGTACGGAAGTGTTGGAGGCTGTCGGCAAGGTGTTCGGCCGCCTGTTCAAGGTCAGCCACATCACGGCTGAAGTTGAATTGAAGCACTGCAATGGCCGCTTTTGCCTTGGCGGCGTAGCACCGGCTCATGGCGGCAATGCAATGAACGTCGTTGCGGAGTCGCTCGAACTCAGGGCGGTTCAGGGTCACCAGGCCTGCGGCCGATTCGACAGCGGCCTGGGCGCGGGATGCAAAGTCCAGCACTTCAGAAATGATGGTTACCGGCGTTTCACCCTCGTGCGGTAGTTTTTTCCACTCACGTTCGACGAACTCCTGCAGCCGCTCACCCGGTGGCGATTGTGATTCCCAGAGCTCCGGGAAGGGGCGATACTTTTCCGGCGCTGTCAGTTGATCCAGCGTCATCCCGAGAGACAGGGTTTGCCGATTGCCTTCCGTGATTCCGAATCGCCGGAGCAGCCGCGGGGCGCACTCGCCGGCATCGTTGTAGGCATTCAGGATGCGTTCGGCGGCGCCGGCGGAGCCGAAGTGCTCCGTCAGGCGGGTAATCCAGTAGTTGCGGTCCTCGTGTTCGTCAATGTCGGGGTTCCAGGCGTATCGAGCCCAGGACTCGAACCAGATCCAGTCGCGATCGATCTGCCGCAACGGGGGACGATCCGGGGAAAAAGGCCAGTCCCAGAAAGTCAGGGGATAAAGGTGCAACCCTCTGGCTCCAAGCCGGTCGCGCGCGGCCTGCATGCACTTGCGGATGAAGCGCTGGGCGCCATACCGGAACGGCTCCAGGTTGGCCAGGATGTGCACGTTCACCACATGGGTTGCACCCAGAGCACTCATGGCCTGGTGCAGCGATTGCCGCACGCCACGTGGCTCCCAGGTCGTCAGCGATTCGCCGTTGAATTTCGCTTCGGTGTACAGATTCCTGTAGACCTTCAAGGCGGCCGGCATGATCTGCCGGGCATCGGTAGCGTGGGTGCGGACTACCACGGGTGGTTGCTCGGTCAGGCCGGCGGCCGCCATACCTGCTTTGATGCCGGCGAGGATGACCTCGTTCAACCAGAATTTCTGGTTTTCGATACCTACCAGTGCCTCGCCGAGGCATGGCATCAGCCCGACATTCGGATATTCCCTGACAAAGGCCGCGATGGCGTTGCGGGTGTAATCCGCCGCAACTTCATTGGGGGCCGAGAGTTGCGTATCAAGGCCATGCCGCTGCGCCAGGGGCTGCGGCAAGAGGATGCTGTAAAAGCTCTGAACCAGCCAGATTCCCCGGCGGTCGCATTCGTCGGCGAGCCATCGATAGGTCCGCACATTCTCATGAAATGTCGCTTCGTCCACTTCCAGCACGTCGGGATACTCCGACGAACGAACCAGGGACGAGAAGGGATGCCCGCTCCACAGGAACAACGTGTTAAACCGGTTTACCCATAGAAAATCGAGGTATTCCGTCCAGTGTTCCCGATCATAGAAGAAGGGGAACAGTTCCGGAGTGATCGGATATTCGTAAACCTTACGCCCGGGGAGTATGAACGTCTTCTGAAGCCCGATGGCCGGCCCACGCAGCGTGAATTGCGGTCCGTGCTCGACGATGCTGAGCCTGTTCGGAACCGAACCCGCTTTTTGAATCAGCCGGGCAAGCTCCACGCAACCATACATTGCGCCCGATGAATCGCCGCCGATGATCCGGATTTCGGCAGCCTCAGGGTCTCTGGAAATCGCGAATCCTTCGGGCCTGAGCTCTGTCAGCAGGCCGGCTGCCCCCACAACCGGATCGCGCACGCTGACGGTCAACTTCAGCGCGCCTGTGACGGCAGGGGGGTCCACGTCGGCAATGGAGAATCCGACGTTCCGCAACGCATCCGAAAGTCGATTCAGGCCGGAACGCAGCCGCGTTGCCTGAGTCGAGGGATAAACAACCAGGGAAATGACCGGACGAACCTGCATCAAACAACCAGCATCCACCATTTGCCGGCGCCCACATCGATGCCGCGCCAGCCGACCTGCGACACAGCAGGGCCCTGCATCGCGTCATGCTTCCCCGTAAATCCTCGTTTCGCCCTGATACGTCACCTGATCCCCGGCGACACGCTGGATCCGGACAGCCATCCACGGGCGACCGGGCAGCCGGATGCTGGGTGAGCCTTCGGCTCGATAGCGATAGACCCCATTTTCCATGATTGTAAACTCTCCAGGGACCCGTTCTACCGTCATATTCCAGGTGTCAATGATGTCGGCGGTAAATCGCATTCCCGCGCTCAACCCTGCCCGTGGCAGTTCAAAAACCCAGTCGGTAACCGGCTCACGGCCGAAATAGACCAGGTAATATCGACCGGGCTGCCCGGCGGTTCGGACGTCCTGCCACTTGTCGATGGGATCGATCCCTTCCGGGGGCGATTCCTCGAGAATTCTGCGGAGGAAAGCGATTCGCGGGGGACTCTGGCCATGCAGCCGACCGCCGCGCGCCCACCAGATGACGTTGTCGGGGTGCCGGTAGGTTTCGCCATGGCCGACATAGGTGCCGGCGATCGTGCCCTGCCAGAAGCGGTGCACCATCTCCTCCGCACTGATATCGCCCCATCGCTGCGGGATATTGCCTTCGTATTTCACCTCATCCAGCACAATGGGTTTGTTGTACACGTCGCGATACAGCACCGCCCGTCCGAAATCTTCCACGGCCGAGCCGTTCTGGATACTCGCGTGCGTGACCCACGGCTTGTTGTGATCGTATATCCGCCGGCCGTTGTGAATCGATCGCAGATGACCGTATGGATCGCTCTCAAGGAGAATCTGGAAATACCGGTCCCAATCGGCCGGCGTCTTGGTTTTCATGAAATCGAATTCGTTGGCGACTGACCACCAGACATTGCGGAATGCCGCGAAGCGCGCGACGCAATAACGCAGGTACCGGTCGTCCGACTCAGGATCCATTCGATCAAACCCCCAGTGCCCCTCATCATAGGGATGGAACAGGATCAGGTCGGCCTCGATTCCCATTTCGCGGAGCTGAAGAATCCTGCGCTCCTGATGACGCCAGAAGGGAACGTGGAAGCGCGTGAAGTCCCAGCGATTCGGCGGCGTGCCTTCAAACGCATACAGTGGAGGCTCGTTGGAGTTGAAGGCGTAACGCTTGGGAAACAGACACATCCGGATTTTATTGAACGGCGCCGACCGCAGCGTGGCGAGGGTCTGTTCCTCCAGTTCCGGTCCCTGATGCGTCCAGGCGTAGGCGGTCGTTCCAATCTGCCGATAGGGCGTGCCGTCGGCGTGCCTGAAGTGAAATGTGTGTGCCACACGCACCGGTCCGTGATTGCCCCCGCTGGGGGGACGGGCCTCGAACTGGCCGCGTAATCCGTCGAGTTCGCGGCGGTTGCTGCGGGTTTCGAAGGTCCAGGTGCCTACGTGCATCGGCATGAATCGGATGCGATAGTCGTTTCCACCGTCATAGAAGCCCGAGACCGTGACGCTCTGATCCTGATGCGTGAAGCGCGCAGCGAGGCTTACTTCGACGAAGGGGTTGCCGTCCGACGGCCCCTTGATGCTGACCTCAGCGAAATCCCACTGTTCGACGGACGGTTGGTTCAGCGTCATGACGTGCTTGCCTGCTCGCAAAGGTACCTTGCCGTCGCCGCGGGTCCTGATGTCGAAAACGGCGGAACTGTTATACAAACCGGCCCGCCGGCGTGCCACGTCGCGGCCGCGGTCCATAATCGGCTCGTTCCCATTCGAGGGATCTGCAGATGAAATCACCGCATGCCCTCAACCCGCCGCAAGCCATTACCCGACGGCACCTGATGCAGGCGGCCGGCGCCGCTGCCCTGGTTGTCGGGCTGGGGCGGGGGGCGGTGGAGGCTCCAGCGGCTGACCCGGCACCCCCGCGGCCGCGGTACCTGATCTCCGCATGTGATTGGATGATGCTGAAGCGGCAGAAGCTTGGGGCGGTAAAGTGGGCCAAGGAGTGCGGGCTGGATGGCATTGAGATTGATCTGGGTGGCCTGGGGGATCGTGAGACTTTCGACAACAAGTTGCTGGATCCGACGGTTCGTGAGCAGTTTCAGACGGCATTGCGCGAGGCCGGGCTGCAGTGCTCTTCACTGGCGATGAGCGCTTTTTATGCCCAGTCCTTCGCCGAGCGCCCCACAGTTTCGCGAATGATCGACGACTGCATCCAGACCCTCAGATTGATGGAAGTCAAGGTCGCGTTCCTGCCATTGGGTGTGCGCAGCGACCTGGCGGCACGACCCCAGTTGCGTCCGGCCGTTGTGCAGCGGCTCCGAGACGCCGGACGCAAGGCTGAGGATGCCGGCGTCGTCATTG
>JAVQWE010000250.1:0-4706 GCA_033579175.1 Phycisphaerales bacterium
CATTGCACCCAGTTGCTCGGCCACTTCGAAATAGGCGGTGGCGTTATCCGGGTCGATCTGATCGACTTCCTGCAGAATCGCGGCGGCTTCGTGCTCCCGCAGGCGAAGAGCGTTGCAGGCAGCCAGCAGACCCAGGGCAGTGATGTTGCGGGGCTGCAGGCGCAGGACGCGCCGGAGCGGCGCTTCGGCCGCCAGCGGACGACGTGAGGCCAGCAGCAGCCGTGCCTCAAGCAGGTCGGCCCGAACGCTGAGGGGATCGACCCAGCGCAACGCCCGCACGGCCGATTCCGCCAGCTCAAACTGAAACGACTCGACGGCGATACGCCCAAGCAGCTCATGAATGCGCGGCGCGTTGGGGTTGATGGCGCTGGCGGCTTTCAGTTCCTCCACGGCCTGGCGTGAATTGTCGTGCCAGAGCCAGTATTCGGCCGCGGCAACCCGGGCCGGCCAGTAGCGACGATCGATCTGATCGTAGACGCGCACAAACGCGTTGAGCAGCCGATTGTGCAGCGATTCATCCTTCTGAAACGCTCCCGTCAGCGTGGCCCAGCGGTCCAGCGCGCGGGCAACGGTGGTGAGGTTCTCGGCCGAGTCGAGCAGCGGGTCGGCCTCATCATCCAGCCTTGTCAGGAAATTCTGCGGGGCTTCGACGAACCAGCGATATTCTGCCAGCGCCTCGTCCAACCGACCGGCGTCTTCCAGGGTCAGGGCAAGTTCGAGCCGGGCGATCAGCAGATCCGGCTGCTTCTGGATCAGAGTCCGCAACTCATCGGCGGCGGCCTCGAGCTGGCCGAGTTCACGCCGGATCAGCGACCGCAACAAGGCCGCGCGCGCTTCGCCGGCGAGCGGGCCGGCCTCCAGCCGCTGCAGCGCCAGGTCGCGTCGGCCCAGATGCGCAAGCGCCTCAGCCTCCAGAAGGGAGATTTCAACCGGGCGTTCGGGCGAGCGCCAGATCGTCGCCAACGCCGTACGATAACGGCCGCAGAACACCTGCAAACGGGCACGGTCCAGATCACCGTAATAGCTGGGATACTCCAGCGGGGGCAGCCCGAAATCCACCACCTGCACCAGCGGCATCGGCGGCGCGGCGGCAGCGAGCGCGGGAAGAAAGGCGAGAACAAACCATCGGAACCAACGCACGGCGAATCCTTTCATCCGCTTTCACGGGCGGACCTCTGATTATACTTCGACCATATGGCATCCTTGGATGAATTGGTGGGAAACACAGCCCATTTTCCGGTGTTGGGTCGATGGGTTTTCCTGAATCATGCCGGAGTCTCACCCCTTCCCCGTTGCGCCGCCGACGCCATTCGCAGGTACGCGGGCGCATTCGAGGCCGAAGCATATCTCGGAGGCTGGGTGATGACGGAATACGCCTCGTGCCGGCAGACACTGGCGCGGTTGATCAATGCCGACGTTTCCGAAATCGCCCTGCTCAAGAACACCGCCGAGGCCATCAGCACCGTGGCCTTCGGACTCGAATGGCGTGCGGGCGATCGCATCGTGACGGCGGCGGTGGAGTATCCGGCGAACATCTATCCGTGGCTGGAGGTGGCCCGTCGGCACGGCGTGGAGGTGGTGATGATCCCCGAGCGCGATCGCGCCGATGGTTCGCGGGCTGTCGATCCCGATGAGCTGCTGGCCGCCGCGGAACACCCCGCCTGCCGGCTGATCGCGCTTTCCCATGTGCAGTTTGCCAGTGGCCAACGAATGCCTGTGGCAGAGATCGGCGCCTGGTGCCGTCAGCGGGGAAAGCTCCTTTGCGTGGACGCGATTCAATCTCTGGGAGCCATCCCGGTGGACGTGCGGGCGATGAACATCGACTTTCTCGCCGCCGGGTCGCAGAAATGGACGCTCGGCCCCATGGGAGCGGGGGTGGTGTACATTCGCCGCGAGCTGTGCGACCTGATCCGCCCGCTGGCTGTCGGCGCCTACAGTGTGATCGACCCCGAGAACTACGGAAAGATCGATTACACCCTTCAGCCGGACTGTCGCAGGCATGAAAGCGGCACTCCCGGGCTGCCATCCCTTCTCGGCTGGAAGGCATCGATCCAGATGCTGCTGTCGGCGGGGATCGCGCGCGTGGAAGCGCGAATTGGTCAGCTCACCAGCCATCTGGTGGATGGTTTACGGGCGCGAGGGTATCGAATCTGCTCGCCGCGCGAAGGGTTGATGTGGAGTGGAATTGTCAGTTTTCTGCCGCCGGGGGAGGTTGATCCTGCGGCAACCGCGCGGCGTCTTCGGGAGCAGCACAGGATTGAACTGGTGGTGAGGGAAGGTCGCCTGCGCGCCTCTCCCCATTTTTACAACACCATCGACGAGATGGATCAACTGATCGAGGCGCTGCCATGAGGGCCCAAGCGTGGAGGATCGTGTCGCTGCTGGCGATCCCGGTGGTATGCGCGCTGCTCCGGCCTGCAAGCGGGGAGGAAATCCGCGGCATATGTCTGGCCAGTGCCCGCGGAGGCTACGGCAGCGAAGCGTGCCGTCAGCAACTGGCACGCATCCGGGAGTTGGGTGCCAACTGGGTTGCGCTGAACGATTATGCCTGGATGCCTGCCGTGAACAGGCCGGAAATCCGTTACGGCCGGCAGGGTCGCTCGCCGGAGGGAGACCTGGAGCGATGCATTCGCGACGCGCATGCCTTGGGGCTGAAGGTGCTGCTCAAACCGCACTTGTGGTCGCGGGAGTTCCATGCCGGCAAATGGCACGGCGACATTCGCATGTCCAGCGAGGCCGACTGGGATGCGTGGTTCGCCAACTACACCGAGTATCTGCTGACTAACGCGAAACTTGCGCGGGACACCGAAGCCGATGCCCTTTGCATCGGCGTGGAGTTGGAGGCTGCGGCCGATCAGGAAGCCCGCTGGCGGAAGCTGATTGCTGAAGTGCGCGCGGTGTATGGCGGGCCGATCTGCTACTCGGCGGCGTTTCTGGAGTGGCCGAAGATCCATTGGTGGGATGCGGTGGACGTGATCGGAATCACTGCCTATTGGCCGGTGGGCCCGCATGCGAACCCCACGGAGGCCGACATCCGCGCGCGTTGGACGGCGATTCACAGCGAGCTGGAGGATTTCTCCCGAGAATGGAACAAGAGCATCCTTTTCAGTGAGGTTGGTTACACAGCCGCCGCCGGCGGCGCCGCCGAGCCGTGGCAACACGCTCACGGGGAGCATTTCGAGCAGCAGGCGCTGCTGTATCGGATCGCCATTGAGGAAGCGCGCAAACGACCCTTCATGAAAGGGGTCTTCCTGTGGAAGTGGTTCACATCCGATCGCGAAAGTGACCAGTGGGGCGGCGACCCGTACACGATTCAGGACAAGCCGCTGGTTCTGGAGGCGGTGGGGGAACTTTGGAAGTAACACCCGCGGGCGGTTCGCCGCAAAAGATGTCCTTTGCCTTCCGTTTCGTCTCGAGTCTGGAGCCGCTTCAGCCGCCCGCCGGGGGGTCAGGGAGGCTCAGCGGTTGATCTGATCAGCCGCGAGCACGAAGTCTGCCGAGGGCGTGGCGGCGAAGAAGGCTTCGCTGGACGGATTGAGGTACTCGCTGAGTGTATCTTCGCCGCACGGCATCGACGCCACCTGTGGATAATCCAGTTGCGGGGCGAGGCTGATCGCCAGCTCCGGCGCAAGATTCAGTCGCCGCGGGGACTGGAAGACCCAGACTCGATCCACCTGCCCGCGCAGCAGCAGGGATCGGGCGAGCGTCGGTCCCGGTTCGATCAGCAGATGGGTGACCCCGCGGTCTTGAAGGTCCCGCAGGGCGTCCTGCAGGGAAAATCGCCCCTCGTCGCGGGTCGGCAGGGGAACTACCTCCACCCCCAACCGTCGCAGTTCCTCGACACGATCGGCCCGCTCCAGGGCGCAGCGCTGCGCGCAGTAGAGGATCACCGGGTGCTCGCGTGCGCTTTGGACGAGTCGTGAGGCTTTGGGAAGTGCCAGCGTGTTGGAAAGCACAACTCGCTTCAAGGGCCGGGTTGGTCCCCCGCCACGGGCCGTCAGCAGCGGATCGTCCTGCAGGACGGTGTTCGTCCCGACGGCGATCGCGTCAGATCTCCCCCGCAGCAGGTGGACGAGCCGATCCGACGGCGGGCAGGTGATCCGCAGGCGCTGCCCCATCGGGCCGGCGACATGACCGTCGGCGGTCTGTGCCCATTTGGCGGTAACATACGGCCGACGCAGTCTCGTGGTGGCAATGAACGGTGCGATCAGTTGCCGGCATTCGGCCGCCAGCGCAACTGGCGCGAAAGACACCTCAATTCCCGCCGCTTGCAGCAGGGCAACTCCCTTGCCGTTGACAAGGGGGTTGGGATCGAGGCATCCGATGACCACTCGGGCAATCCCCGCCGCGATCAACTGGGGCGCACAGGGGGGAGTCTTCTTGTTCGTGTGACAGCAGGGTTCCAGGGTGACATAGGCCGTCGCCCCGGTCGGAGAGCAACCGCGGGACTGGCAATCGGCCAGGGCAGCAGGCTCGGCATGAGGCCCGCCGAACTCCGCATGGAACCCTTCGCCGATGATCTGCCCTTCGCGCACAAGGACAGCGCCCACCATCGGGTTCGGCTCTACCCTTCCCCGGCCGTTCATGGCGAGGCGAATGGCACGTCTGAGGAAAGGCTCGTCGCCGGTCATTGGCGGCTGTGAACCTCCAGGGAACGCGAAAGCAGGCCGCGTCGGATGCTTTCCGATGCGCCAGGCAAGACCGCG
>JAVQWE010000251.1:0-4705 GCA_033579175.1 Phycisphaerales bacterium
GGTGCATTTGGAGATGACCGGAAGCCCGGAGAGCGTGCCGTTCCATTCGAACCAGCCGAGCAGTACGGCCCCTGACACGATGAGCACCGCCGACGTTAACAGCACGATGCGCGAGTGCAGCGACAGGCGGAAAATCCGTCGCTGGCGTCCGGCTCGATAGCGCAGGTAGATTTCCTCAATCGTCAGAAACCCGATCGCACCGAGCATCATCAGCAGGATGATCGCTCCGAGCACCTGAGGGCGCTGCTGGAAGCGAACCATCGATTGTTCGAAGGTGGTAAACCCCGCGTTGCAGAAGGCGCTGACCGACTGGAACACGGAATGCCAGATCGCCTCGCGCCAGCCGAGTGTCGGCGCCATCGTGGCGTACAGCAGCATGGCGCCGAGAAGCTCGATGATGAAGGTAAAGCGAACCACGTCTCGAACCAGCCCGCGGCGGTCGACTTGAGGTGCGGCATCCGTCCCACCCAGCGAGAGCGCCTCATGCCGCAGTGACATCCGTCGACCCAGGGCCACGATGATCACCGTGGTGAAGGTGATCATGCCCAGTCCTCCCAGCTGGATCAGCAGCAGCAGATACGCCTGCCCGAGAGGGGTGAAGTACGTGGCGGTGTCGACGACCACCAGTCCCGTCACGCACACGGCACTGGTGGCGGTGAAGAAGGCGTTCACCCAGCTCAGTTCCGGGCCGGTGTATAATCCGGGGAGCAGCTTCAGGCCGAGTGTCCCGCCCAAGACCATCAGGGCAAAGGAAGCGACAAAAAGACGCTCGGGGGTCACCCGCTCCCACAGCCAGATCCGCCGTCGGAACGGGATTTCCCACCGTTCTGTGAGAATGGAGGTGATTTCCCTCAAAGTTGTGGTGCGGGAAGGATACGAGTTCTTCCCGAATCGGCTAGAATCCCGAACGATGGACGAACAGTCGTCCAAGGCAAGCAGCCTGTGGCCGCCGAACTGGCCCATGGGCTTGACCATGCTTCGGCTGCTGCTGCTGCCGTTTTTCCTGTATGCGGTGGTTGCGGGTCCGGATCATCTTCAAAGCCCATGGCGGTGGACGGCGCTGGCGATCTTCGCCGTGATGGCTCTGACGGACAAGCTGGATGGTTTCCTTGCACGTAAGTTCAATCAGGTCAGCAAGTTAGGCGCGATTCTCGATCCGGTAGCCGACAAGCTTCTGGTGACCTGCTCGGTATTTCTGCTGTCGGTGGAGCGCATTGCCCCCCAAGGTTTTGCCATCCCCTGGTGGGTGGTGGCTTGCGTATATGGCAAGGATGTCGTGGTGGTTCTGGGGGTACTGCTGTTGTTTTCCCTGATCGGCCCGTTGCAGATCAGTGCCCGCTGGAGCGGAAAAGTCTCCACCTTCCTACAATTGATTCTGGTGCTGGTCACGCTGATGGCTCCTGATATTGCCCGTTTCAGTCCCCAGACCATCGCCGCCCTGGCGCCGTTGCTGTGGTGGGTGGTCTCGCTGGTGACAGCCTGGGCTACGGTGGATTATGTGATGGAAGGGGTCCGGCGGCTTCGACGGGCCTCGGCGCGCGGTGCCGGGGCGGCGGCGGGCTGAAGGATGGTTGATGCCCCGCGTGGAGCCGCTTTTGGTCCTGCCCGGCGCGACAGAGTTGCCGGATGAACGCTGCCGCCCGGGCATCAAGGGCCGACGATGGCCGACGATCCATGAAAATCACGGGAATGTCCCGACCGGAGTGAATATGGCGTTCTGTTCGATCCCCGAAGCCATTGAAGAAATCAAGGCCGGCAGATTCGTCGTCGTCGTGGATGATGAAGACCGGGAAAACGAAGGCGACCTGATCATGGCCGCCGAGCAGATCACCCCGGCGGCAGTCAATTTCATGGTTCGGGAAGGACGCGGGATGCTTTTTGTTGCGGTTGATCCGTCCACCTGCGAGCGACTGCACCTGGCCCCGCAAAGCCTGCAGAACACGGCTCAACGGGGTACGGCTTATACCGTGACGGTAGATGCGGCCGCGAAATTCGGGGTTTCGACGGGGGTGAGTGCCTTCGACCGGGCGACGACGATCCGTCGGTTGGCCGACCCCTCGGCGGTGGCGAGCGACTTTGATCGCCCGGGGCACATTCAGCCGATCCGCGCCCGGGAAGGCGGGGTGCTGGTGCGGTCCGGGCATACCGAGGCCATGGTCGATCTGTGCCGGCTGGCGGGCCTCCGTCCGGTCGCCGCCGGCATCGAGATCATGCGCGACGACGGAGAGATGGCCCGTCGGCCTGACCTTGAAGCATTCTGTGAGAAACATCACATTCGCATTTGCACCATCGCCGATCTCATCAGTTACCGGCTCAAACGTGAGCAGTTCGTCAAGCGAATTCAGTCGGTGACCCTCCCCACCCGCTGGGGAACATTCCAGCTTCATGCGTATCAGTCTCAGGTTGATCCGCAGCCGCACCTGGCGTTGTGCAAGGGTGGCATCGGGGATCTGGACGATTCCGGCAAGTCCATCGTTCACGAGGAACCTGTGCTGGTGCGCGTCCACAGCGAATGCCTGACCGGAGACGTCTTCGGGTCCGAGCGTTGTGACTGCGGCGGACAACTGGAAACCG
Source organism: Phycisphaerales bacterium (assembly GCA_033579175.1). Classification (GTDB taxonomy): domain Bacteria; phylum Planctomycetota; class Phycisphaerae; order Tepidisphaerales; family Tepidisphaeraceae; genus JAVQWE01. The sequence continues at coordinate 2,575 of JAVQWE010000251.1, forward strand.
CCATGCGACTGATCGAACGCGAAGGCAAGGGGGTGTTGCTGTACCTGCGGCAGGAAGGTCGCGGCATCGGACTGGCCAACAAGCTGCACGCCTACAAGCTGCAGGAAGGCGGCTTGGACACGGTGGAAGCAAACCTCCAGTTGGGGCTGCCGGTGGACAAGCGCGATTACGGAATCGGCTCGCAGATTCTGCGGGACCTCGGTCTCCGCAAGCTGCGTGTCCTCACCAACAACCCCAAGAAGGTCTATGGGCTGGAAGGGTTCGGACTTCAGGTCGTCGAGGAAGTGCCCATCCGCATCGAGCCTTCCGAGCACAACGAGAAGTACCTCAAGACCAAAAAGCAGAAGCTGGGGCACAAATTGTGATCCGATCGGGGTCCCGGCTGCCGGCCGCGCAGCAGGGCTGTCACCCGGCGCGGGGTCCGGAAGCCATGGGTTGGCGCCAGTCAGAAGGACTAATCGGTGCGCTGAAGATTCCCCAGATTTCCCAGTTTCTCTGGATTGACAAAAGAGATGTTGCAACACTTCCTCGCAACGGCCGTAATATCTACCGTGCTTCTCGGGTGCTCCAACCTCAAACCCCTGCCGCCTCGGGCTGCCAAGATTCCGCACACCACGACGATCCACGGTCAAACCCGCGTCGATGATTACTTCTGGCTTCGGGAAAAGCAGAACCCCGCCGTCATCGCTTACCTCCGAGCGGAGAACGACTACACCGAGCGGGTTCTTGCGCCTCTGAAGCCCTTGCAGGAGCAGCTTTACCGCGAGTTTCTCTCCCGGCTGCAGGAAGACGATGCCGAAGCCCCCTATCGCGATGGGGCTTACCTGTATTACAGCCGCACCGAAAAGGGAAAGGATTACCGGATTTACTGCCGCAGGTCCTCCCCGGACGCCCCGGAGCAGATCATACTCGACGTGAACGAGCTGGCCCGCGGGCACGACTACCTGAGCGTTCCGTTTCGAGCCGTCAGCGACGATGGCAACCTGTTGGCCTTCGGAGTCTCCTACTCGGCATTCCGCGAGCATCGCCTGTACGTGAAAGACCTGCGCTCCGGCGCGATGGTCCGGCTCGGGGGTGACATGGACGTTTCCAGCATCGCCTGGGCCGCTGACAACCGCACCCTCTTCTTCTGCGTAGAGGATGAATCCAAGCGGCCGTATCGCGTGTATCGCCAGAGTCTCGATGGGGCAGAACCGGTTCTGGTTTACGAAGAAGCGGATCGGGCGTTTAACACCGTTGTGGGGCGCACGCGCAGTGGGCGCTTCATCGTGATCGCCTCCGGCAGCGCCAATACCGCCGACGCACACTTTATTCCGGCCGATTCCCCCACCACCGCGCCCCGGCGCCTGGCTGCCCGGGTGGACGGACAGGAATACTACGTCGACGACACCGGTCCGGACGGTCAATGGGTGCTGCGCGTGAACGACACCGGGAGAAACTTCCGGCTCGTCACCGCGCCGGTCGGGGACAGTGAGCGCCTGCAGTGGCGCCAGCTCGTTCCGCATCGTGACGACGTCATGCTCGAGGATCACCTTTGCTTCCGGCGGCATATCGTGCTGGCAGAACGGACCGGGGGTCTGCCGCGACTGACGGTTCTGGACCGCGATTCCGGTCAGACCCACTCGCTGGCCATGCCCGAGGCGGTGTACAACCTGTTCACCGACCACAACGAAGTGTTCGACACGACGGTGGTGCGCTTCGTCTACGAGTCGCCGATTACGCCTTCCAGCACCTTCGAATATGACATGCAGACCCGCACGTCCCGATTGATCCGGCGTCTGCCCGTGCCCAACTACGATCCCGACCGTTACGAAGTCCTGCAGCAGTTTGCCACGGCCGACGATGGAACGCGCGTTCCCATCTCCATCGTCCGACGCAAGGACCTTGGGCAAGGCCCTCACCCCCTGTGGCTGACGGCGTACGGCGCGTACGGGCTGCCGGAAATTCCTGATTTCTCGGCCACTCGCTTCAGCCTGCTGGATCGCGGGGTGATCTTCGCGATTGCGCACGTCCGCGGCGGGGGAGAAATGGGCAAACTCTGGCATGAGCAGGGTCGGCTCATGCAGAAGCGCAACACCTTCACCGATTTCATCGCCTGCGCCGAGCATCTGATCCGGCAGAACCTCACCCA
>JAVQWE010000252.1:0-4701 GCA_033579175.1 Phycisphaerales bacterium
CGACCAGAATTCCTCGACCTCGATGGAAGCCTCCGGAAGTCCATGCGCCCGGATCTGCCCCTGAACATCCCGGCGAATCGCCTCGCCGGCATCCCCGCAACGATAATGACGGGTCACCAGGTAGGGCGTCGCCGAACACCACTCGGCGGAGTGCCGGAACAGTGGGTCGGAGCTCGCAAAGATCCTCGCCGGCGAAACAGACAGCCGCCCCGCCTTGCCTGCCCGGATCTCTGTCAGCTCACGGATCTTCCGGTCCAGAACTTCCAGATGCTTCTTCTCCTCAGGCGTAGGCCGTCGCCTCTCCAACAGGCTTGGAGCCAACACCAGAAGGCGGGCGCGCCCGGGATCCATGCAGAATGCAAGATGGGGTTTGCCCGGATTGCGCGCTGGCGAGCCATCCGGTTCATGCCCCGAGAAATAGGAAGGCAATCCGTTACGGTACTCTTCGCCGGCAAGAGCCATCACGGCGCGCCGCAGGCTCTCGGAAACCATCTCTGTTGGAGCGTCGGCGGAAAGCCCGCCCGTGATCTGAAACACATGGACCTCAGGTGTCTGCGCGACAGGCACCATCAGGCCAAGTCCGAGAAACCTCCCATTCCCCAGCACGATCGGCCCCTGCACAGGTTCCCGGAAACAGATCTCGACATGCCACAATTCATCCGCGTGAAAACGGGAGTGTTCCGCAAAATCACTCGACAGCCGTGAGTGGCTCGCAAACGGCTCTCTCTGGATCCGGATCCACTCCACCGGCACACGGTGTCCCGCGTGCCGGAGAGCATGGAGGACCGCTTCAGCCAGAGACTCAAGCCTCTCTCTGCGGGCTTCCGCGGTTGTAGGCTCCGCTCTCGTTTTTCCCCCTCTTGAGGCGCGGGGCAGCGCCGCCGGCGTCACACTCCTCCATAACCGGTAGGCCTGCTTGCCGCCAATGCCGAAGTACTTCAGGGACGAATCATTGGAGGACCGTACCAGGATGGCCACCGCTCCACCCGGCTCGGCAACAGAAAGGCCCGAAAACGCCCAGCGCACGTCTTCTGGTGCCAGAAGGCACCCGGCCGGTGTTTCAACGAGAATCCGGCGGATTTCATGGTCGGCGTGCGGATGTCCGATCGATGGAAGAGGGAGGATCCGAACCCGTTTCTCCGGCGGATACTCGTTGCTGCCGTCTGGTCGGCGCCCGATCAACACCCGGTCGACGTCCGCCTTGCGCTGCGACATTGCGTCCCGCAATTTTCTGACCGCGGCGTCCCGCGCCTCCACGGCCAGTGTCGCAATCCGCTCCAGCGGCCAGGCGCAAAGTCGGTTTCGGTCGGCGGCATCCCGCAGCTCGAACAGTTCCCGATGAGGAGGCGCTTCGTAACGGACCGGTTGAAATCGCGGCCGCGGCGGCTGCCGCAACGTGACTTCGATCCCTTTTTCGGCTTTCCGGTACGCAAACCTCCGGTGAAAAGCGTGGAAGCGTCTTTCCAGACTTTCCAGGGACCCCGCGCAGGGTGCTGCCAGCACCGTCGGCGACGTGCCCTCCGAAGGCCGGAAAACCTCGCCAGGGTACCGGGAGAGCAGCCCCTCCATCTCTGCCTCATCCATCACCTCCCCCCATGCCCATGCCATGTCCCACCCCCGGCCCAACTGATAAAGACGTTCGGCAAGGCAGCAGATCGTCGTCGCATGCTCCTCCTCAGGGCCGCGCGGGAACTGCCACGCGTACAGGAACGGAACCGCCGCGTCAAAAAACCACGGTCGCACCGCCTTCGTGGCGGTCCGGATCAATGACATCCTCGCGGGGTCGCCGCCAATCGCATCACTGTCGTTGTTCGGCACGTACATCCGAAAGGAACGCCGCGATTGCCACGCCCTCGGGGCGGCGATCACCGGGGCAGGCAAACCTTCCAGCCACTCCAGGGCGTGCCGGTGTCGCTCTTGTAACGGACCTTGCAGTCCCACCCCTGCTACGAGAGCCTGAAACAGCCTCGCCGGGCACGGAGGCCAGTCCCCCACTCCGTGATATCGGCCATCATGAAGACGCACCGAGATAACCAACGATGGCATTGGCTCAGGTCCCCGACTTCTTCTCCTTGGCCTTCTGCTCCAGAAGCTTCTTGGCAGCTTCCACATCAAACCGGTAAACCAGCTTCGGCCATTGTGGCGCGAATGTCATGGGCCAGCGCTGGCGGAAGTGATGGGCGGCCTCCTCAACGAAGTTTCTCACCACATCGCGGTCCAGCCGGACCGGTCTTGGCTCACCCCGCCGCGGAACCTCAAACCATTCATCGGAATTGCCGGCATAATGCAGCAGGCAGCCTTCCCGCAGATAAAGCTCTCCATCCGAAACGGCAGCAAAAAGGCACAGACCAAGCAGATACCTTCTGATTGCTTTCGTTTCTTCCTCGTCCGTCCCACAGATGCCTCGCAAGGCAATCAGATTCACTGTCACATCCCGGGTGATTTCTCCGTGTACCAGAACGCCGCCATGAACTCGGCCGGAGGGCGCATCATCCAGCCCCACCTCGGACAGCTGGACCTTCAAATCCTTCGCAGTCTTTTTCAACTCATTAGACTGCCGGCTGTCCAGGTACTTGCTGACGGAATTGAATTGTGCGGCCGCATGAATGGGCTCGACCTCCCAGGCCCTAATGATCGACCGAATGAGTCGGGGCCTCTTTTCTCCGGATACACCACGGGAATCCCAGACCCCGAAAACAAGAGACGTAGGTGCAATCGTGCACAGGGGACCCGCATCCCCATTGCGAAGGTTCAAAAATGCCGCCTCGACCCTCCCTTGCAAGTCGGGGCAACATTGTATGACTGCATCCGCGGCACGGTGCGCCAGATCCAACAGCGAACGCAGGACGGGGCGGGGATTCGCACAACGCTCAGCCGTTCCCCGATTGCATTGGTCGCATTGCCCGCAGGCCTCCTCTCGAAGCAGTATCTGAATCTGCGGTACAAGCCAATTGTCCGGATTTGTAGAATCGGACTTGAAGATTGGCTCCAGCCGATTCGCCTGCGATCCAATGCTGTCGATCGTCGCCACCTGCGTCCCATCGGAAAGCTGATCGATGTTGTAACCGATGTCCGCATAGGTCGGAGGAAAAATGATACGGCTCTCCTCGACCGGCCGCAGCCTCTGCCTGAGCCTCAACGCTACCGCAGCGTCCGGATCTGAGGCCCAGTTTTCGAGAATTGCAACACTGATCGGCTCACTTTCCACGTTCATGGGTTATTCACCTCTTGTGAAAATGTAACAACTTTGTTCTTCCCCGCAAGGTCCAGATGAAACTCGAAAACGCGCTTGGGTATTCCCCGAAGGGCCGCTCCCAGAGCGGCTCGAGCAAGCGCTGGTGGAAGGAAGCAGTTCCAGATGGCATAGCGGACCCTGCGGGTCTCGTATTCATCTGGCCGCGCGTGCTCTAGTCCGAGGGCGCCTAAGAGCTCCACGATCGGGGATGCCTGCACTGAGTGAGACTGCTCATCGGGGGAGTAACCTACGTCGATGGTCGTCCAGGATTTTCTTGGGTCCAGCTTGTAAGTGCTGCCACCAAGAGAGGCCCCGTAACGGAATGGATCTTCAGCCAGCTCTTTCTGGTGATTGTTCCAGAGCTCCTTGATGGCACCAAGCATCTGCTCGGCGATCGCATAGCTCTTCTGTTGCCCGGCGAACAGTTTGAAAGGATTTCTCGACGACCCATCGCACCAGTGAGAGAGTACGATTGCCTTGCAGTGCCGCTCCAGTCGGACCGGCAGGACCTTGTCATCGGCAGTTGGGGCAGGAAATGTGTCTGTGAATTCCGTCTTTGGCCAGCTGTTGCGCTGGCGTGCCGCTCGGTTTGGTGGACACTTCACCTCTTCGGAGCTGCTCTGCTCGGGGTATGACTCTTTGCAGTGGGTCCGCAGCGGTGCGAGTCTAACGATCCGTGCACCAGACAAGAACTCCAGAACAACTTCGAAGGGATTCAATTCCCCAGGCGTGCGAACAACGAACCAGTGCTCTCGCTCATTGTGCCACTCGAATTTTCCCTCGACATCATCGCATAAATGCGCTATAGCCTCCAGAAACCCCATGCAGGCGAACACTTGCCCGGGATTGTAGACATCCACCGGAATTCTCCACTCACGCATCCGAGCATCCACTCCTGACCGGCTCACCAAGACTGAAGACCGATGCCGTTTGATCTGCCGCCCTCAACAGCGCCTCGCACCAGGCAAGGCCCCACGGGCCCCAGGCCCTCTGAAGACGGGCAAAGCGAAGGGCAGCCTCAACCCCCTTCTCTTGAAGTACGCTGGGCGGGGCAAAATCACACGCCTCAATGGAAAGCACGGGGCGTGCAGATCCATGGTGGGCTGCAATCAGGTGCAGAACCAGCTCCCTCCATCTCCGGTCCAACTGCTGCACCTGCGGATCCTGTTCCGCGCAGATCAATGATCCGACCTCGTGGCGATACCCATCCAGCAGCCCGTGGTCGATCGGTCCCTCCGTCTTGGCATAGATCCCGTCCGTCGGCGCGTGGAAGGCCCGCTGCCACCTCTCAGCCTTCTTGCCCAGGTCATGCAGCCGCGCCGCCAGGGCAACCGCTTCCTGCAACGGCTGCGGAACTCCCAAAGCACGGCACAGATTCCGGGCCTCCTGCTCCACCTCTCTCGCATGTCGATTCAGCAACACCGGCTGCCCCTCCGCCCGGTCGTCTTCCATCGCCGCGTCGCTCT
>JAVQWE010000253.1:0-4699 GCA_033579175.1 Phycisphaerales bacterium
AGCCTCCGATCACCCCGTCGCGCCGTCCCGCGGGAGATTCAATGGTGTCGATGCCGATAGAACCAGTGACCAGAAGCGACATTCTTGCACTCCACCACAACCCTCAGCCATCGAATGACCGGATCATCCGCGGCTCGTCCCGCCACACGTGCGGCTCCTTGGCCTCCGAGCCGCGCTGGCGCCGAGGGTCAGGCCCCGGGCAGTTGCCTCACCTTCACGCGCGTTCCGGTTACGGTATACAGCCGTCTTGGCGACAGGCGCCCATATCGCCCGAACAACCGGTCGATCGCCTGAGTCTGCTCCACATCGCCGCCTGAAAGTCGCAGGTAACCGATGCACCGTTGAAACTTCGCCCTGCCTTCCAACGCCGCCGCCACCAGCGCCGAATCATTGGTGATCACATCCAACTGCCGACGGTGCAATTCCGTCAGCAGCTCATCGGGGGCAAGACCTTCAGGAAGCTCAGCCATCTGCGCATCGGCGGCGATGTGACCGTGCCGCCGAACGGCATCGGCCACGGCGGGCGCAAGCGTACCGTGAATCAGGAAACGCACAACCGGATCGTAGAAACAAGTGGCGCGCCGATCAACGCCGGGCTGTGGCGTCGGAGAATCCGGGCTGAGAGGCTTGCCGGCTGCTGCAGCCATCCGACCGCAGAAAGCCTTGCCTCTGAGCCCGGATCAGGCCCCCCCGATACGACCACCGGTTACCCCGTGGATCAGGCCGTTTTGCCTGAGCCGCGCAGCCGGCGCCGTCCGAAGCGCCACCGGTGCCACCACAGGCCGCCCAAACGAAAGCCTCGTCCGCGCGGCGGCAGACGGTTTCCCGGCCGCAAGCAACGTGCGACAGTTGCATTGCCGGCGCAGATGCACACACTCCCGGCAAACCATGCGCTCCGGCCGCGTCGATCCCCATTGTCACCTGCTTCCCGGCGTGGACGATGGCTGCGCGAATCTGCCGGAGTCGATCGAGTGTGCCCGTCGGTTGCTGGAGGCGGGCTATTCCCACGTCTGCTGCACGCCCCACATCTGGCCAAGCCTCGTTCAGAACACCATGGAAAACATCCTCCAATGGACCGCCGACCTCCAACGGGAATTGCACGACAGAAATATCCCCCTGACGTTGCACGCCGGCGGGGAGATCAATCTCTTGCCGTCATTCTCGACCACCGACCCGGCGAAAGTCGTCACCTACGGCGGGAGAAGACGCCATGTCTTGTTCGACCTTTGGGCCGACGTGCTGCCCCCGCACTTTGAGGCAAGCGTTAAGTGGTTGCAGCAGCAGGGTTTACAACCGATTCTGGCGCATCCTGAACGGATGCGGGCCGTGCAGGATGACCCTTGCATCGTCGAATACTTTGCGGAACTGGGGTTATGGTTGCAGGGGAACCTGCAATGCTTTGGTGACCCGCCCGATTCGGCAACCCGACGACTTGCCGAGCGGTTCCTCGAGGAGAACCGTTACTTCTGCCTCGGCAGCGATTGCCACGGGCCATCCTCATTGGAAATCCGGCTCGAGGGGCTGAAGAACGCTCTACAGCTTGCTGGACAGGAGCGAATCAACCGTTTGACGATCGAAAACCCTTCGGTGCTGCTGGGTTGATCAACCGCCGCGGCAACCGCCCCCCGAACCCCCTTGCGCCCTTCGCCCCCTGATCCGCCCGGTTGACGTGCAACCGGTCAGTTCAGGGAGGCTTGCATCAGCGGCCGCAAAACCATAGGCCCTTGCCACCGGAATGGGGGCGTATCAGACGCTGATGCCGGTAATCCTGACTTCCAGGTACTGCTGCCGGTGGCCGTGCTTGCGGTGGTATCGCTTGCGCCGCTTGTACTTCTGGATCACGATTTTCTTCCCGGCCTTGCGGCCCAGCACCTCGGCATCCACCTTCGCGCCGGCGACTACGGGCGTGCCCACTTTGGCCTTGCCCTCCCCGCCGACGAAAAGCACACGCTCGAAGGTGATGGTCTGGGGGGGAGTCTCCGTGATCGGCCGATCGATCAGGATGCGATCTCCGCTGGTGACTTTGTACTGCCGGCCGCTGTCTTCAATGATGGCATACATGGCTTGCGACTCTGTAATTTCCCTGGCACAAGGCCTGGTTACCGCTTGTGAACCCCTGGCACGCCTGAATCAAGCGTGAAATCCGGTGGCGCCTATGCCCCGGCCGCGGCCAGCTCACGCTTTGGCTCGGCGGGTCGATCTTCATCCTTGCGGGCGGATTTGCGTTCTTCCGCCAGCCGGGTGGACTTGCCGACGCGTTGCCGCAGGTAAAAGAGCTTGGCCCGCCGCGTCTGCCCGCTGCGCTTCACCACCACTTTGGTGACGTAGGGAGAATGCACCGGGAAGATGCGTTCCACCCCTTCGTTGTTGACAATCCGGCGCACGGTGAAAGTCTCGTTGATACCCGAGCCTTTCCGCATGATCACCGTCCCGCCGAAAACCTGAATCCGCTCTTTCTCACCTTCCACGATGCGACAGTACATGTCCACCGTGTCGCCGACACGAAACTGCGGCAGCTCCTTTTTCAAACTGGAGGCTTCCACGTGCTTGAGGAACCGGTTGACCATGACACACCTGCTCGATTGCCAAATGCCGATTTTTGAGTCGCCGATCGCGGCTCGCTTCGCATCCGCTTGCCGGGCCGGTCGCCGATCCGATCGCGGGAATCAGCAGACAAAAACCCGTGTTTCTGTTCTCACCCTTCGCCAGACCTTGCCAGCCAGGCGTTCCAGAGGTCGGGGCGGCGCTCCCGGGTTCGCAGCTTCCGCTGCTCCAGGCGCCATCGGGCGATCCTGGCATGATCCCCGCTGAGCAGCACTTCGGGCACCACCATCGACCGGAACTCCCGCGGGTGGGTGTATTGCGGGTGTTCCAGCAGGCCATCGGAAAACGACTCATCCGAAGGCCCTTCGGCCGCTCCCAGAACCCCGGGCACCAGCCGCACCACGGCATCCACCAGCACCATCGCCGGCAGCTCGCCTCCGCTGAGCACGTAATCCCCGATGCTCAGCTCCAGCGGCTGCAGGCCGATACTGATCCGCTCATCAAACCCTTCATATCGGCCGCTGATCAGCAGCAGCCGCGGTTCCGTCGCCAGTTCGGCGACGATTTTCTGGTTCAGCAACCGGCCTTGGGGCGTCAGCAGCACGCGCCGGGCCGGGCGGGCATCCTGTCGTTCCACGTGCTCGACGGCGTCAAACACCGTCTGGCACATCATGACCATCCCGGGACCACCGCCGAACGGCTTGTCGTCCACGCTTTTATGGGCGTCGGTTGCGAAATCGCGGTAGTTGGTCAGGTGATATTCCACCAGACCCTTTTCCGCCGCCCGCTTCGGGATGCTCGTGCCCAGAAACGGACCGAACATCTCAGGAAAAAGCGTCAGGATGTCAATTCGCAAGCTCATGGCACCGCAAGCCACACGTCGCGGCATGCGACGCCGCCACATGCCACCCGCCGCGCGCCACAGGCCGTTATCCCTTCGCCTCGTCCGTCGTGGAACCCGATTCTGGGGCGCCCGAACCCTCAGGCGCTGCCTTGGACTCGGCCTTCTTCGCTTCCGCGGGGTCCGCCTTGGGCTTTCCGGGCTTGGGAAGCTTCAGCATTTTGTGATCCAAGCCACTTTTCTTCAGCAGGGAAGATACGGTTTCAGTCGGCTGGGCACCCCGATCCATCCAGTATTTACACCGATCGAGGTTTGCCACGAACTGCTTGGACGGATCCTTATGGCCCGGGTGGTAATACCCCAGTTCCTCGATGACCCGCCCATCCACCGGCGAGCGCGAATCGACCGCGTGCAGCCGGAAAAACGCCAGATGCGAACGGCCCATACGCTTTAAGCGCAACTTCACTGCCATGTCAGCTCAAGCTCCAGACTCCACGGGAAATTATTGCGAATCGATGAATATACCGAAACCATTCCCGCTTGCAAGTTTACCCTAAGTCCTTGCCACAACGGAAGAAACGATCTGTAAATCCTCCCAGCCTCCCCGCATCGTGCCCTGCACTCAGATTCTCGCGTCATTGAACCCCGCTGCCTACACTGTGGGACATGCGAATTCTTCCCTGCCTCCTGGCCTGCCTGATTGGCTCCAACTTGGCCGTTGGACAGGATCAGCCGATCGCCTTCCTCGGGGCGCGGGTTATTCCCGTTACCGGCCCGGAAATCGAACGTGGAGTGGTGGTGATTCATCGGGGCCGCATCCTTGCCGTCGGCCCGATGGACCAGGTCTCGATCCCCCAACAGGCCATCCTACGCGAACTGGACGGCAAAACCATCATGCCCGGGCTGGTGGACACCCACAGCCACTTGGGCGGGCCTTTCGCGGCGGATGGCTCGGCACCCATTCAGCCGGAGGTCCGTTCCCTCGACTCAGTCAATGTGCGCGACGCGGGCTTTCAAAAGGCTCAGGCCGGGGGGATCACCACTGTCAACATTATGTCAGGGTCGGGGCATTTGCTGTCAGGACAGACCATCTACCTGAAGCTGCGCGACGGCACGACCATCGATGATCTGCTGATCCGCAACCCCGATGGCTCAATCGCCGGCGGGGTCAAAATGGCCAACGGCACCAACTCCATCCGGCCCGGCGGCGGGCCCTTCCCCGGAACGCGCGCCAAAAGCGCCGCGCTGGTGCGGGAACAGTTCATCAAGGCCGACGAATACCGCCAGAAGATTGCCCGCGCCGCCGGCGACCCC
>JAVQWE010000254.1:0-4684 GCA_033579175.1 Phycisphaerales bacterium
GGACTTCAACCCCTCGTGTTTTGCGCATCCCAAGGCGGCATCAGGATTCACGTTGTGCCACCGGGATGAGGCGATCCGGCAGTTCTGGATCGACCATTGCGCGGCATCGCGACGGATTGCGGCGGCGTTTGGCAAGGCGCTCGGTTCACCCTGTGTCAACAACGTGTGGATTCCCGACGGGTTCAAGGATACTCCGGTGGATCGCCGGTGGGTGCGCGAGCGGCTGGCAGACTCGCTGGATGCCGTTTTTGCCGAAAAGATCGATCGTCGGCTGATGCTCGACTCGGTGGAAGGCAAGTTGTTCGGGATCGGTTCCGAGAGCTTCACGGCCGGGTCGCACGAGTTCTACCTCGGTTACGCCGTCCGCCGCGGGGTGCTGTTATGCCTTGACGCCGGGCACTTTCACCCGACCGAAAGCCTTGCCGACAAGATCAGCAGTGTGCTGTGTCATCTGCCGGAAATTCTGCTGCACGTGAGCCGGGGGGTGCGCTGGGACAGCGATCATGTCGTCATCCTCAATGACGATCTGCGCGCGACCGCCGAGGAAATCGTCCGTGGGGATTATCTCCAGCGAGTGCATATCGGACTCGATTACTTTGACGCGAGCATCAACCGTGTGGCGGCGTGGGTCACCGGGGTTCGATGCCTGCAGAAGGCGTTGCTGCTTGCGCTGCTGGAGCCGATCGAACAACTGCGGTATCTGGAATCGACCGGCGATTTCACGGGGCGGCTGGCCATGCTGGAAGAGCTGAAATCCCTCCCGTTCGGAGCCGTGTGGGACTGGTTCTGTCACACGGCCGGCGTACCGGTGGGGCTGGCGTGGCTGGAAGAGGTGCGCGCCTACGAGCGCGACGTGCTTTCGCGACGGGGTTGAAAGATATTGGCCACGCAGCTGCGTGCGTCGGTCGGCTCTTGCGACCTGTGCGTTACTTGGGATACCCCCGTGGGTGTTGCTGGAACCACCGCCAAGCCGATTCGATGATCGTGTGCGGGTCCTTATAACGGGCTTCCCACTCGAGCACGTGCCGGGCACGGGAGGGATCGGCATACAGAGCCACGGCGTCCCCGGCGCGGCGTGGCCCCCAAACCACCGGCACCTTCCGACCCGTGACCTGCTCGGCTACGGAAATGATCTCCTTCACGCTGAATCCGCGCCCGGTGCCAAGGTTACAGAAGATCGGCTCTTGCGGTTTGAGGCGTTGCATGGCGGCGATGTGGGCATCGGCCAGGTCGTCGACGTGAATGTAATCACGAATGTTTGTACCATCGGTTGTGGGGTAATCAGTGCCGAATACTGTCAGTTGTGGTCGAACCCCGAGAATCGCCTGCAACGTTACGGGGATCAGGTGGGTTTCCGGGTCGTGATCTTCTCCCAGCGAACCATCCATGGCGCACCCACTGGCATTGAAGTATCGCAGCGCCGCGAAGGCAAAGGACGGATCGCTTGCCGCATGATCTTTGAGAATCTGTTCCACCATGAGCTTGCTGCGGCCGTAGGGGGAAACCGGCTGCTGCCGCTCCTGCTCTGTGATGGGGATGGATGTGGGATCCCCGTAGGTCGCGCAGGTGCTGGAAAACACGAACTTCCGCACCCCGGCTTCAGCCATGACCTGCAGGACGTTGATCGTCGTGGCTACGTTGTTCTGATAGTACAAGAGGGGCTGTTCGACGCTCTCGCCGACATACGCGAACGCGGCAAAGTGCATGACTACGTCAATGTGGTGCTGCCGAAGCGTCTGAAGCAGGGTCCGCCGGTCATTCAGGTCAGCCCAGACGGCCGGGCAATCGAGGATCTGCGCCACAATCCGATGGCCGCGCGAGAGGTTGTCATAAATGACGGGGTTATGACCGGTCTCTTTCAACCGTTTGACCGTGTGGGATCCGATATAACCAGCGCCGCCGGCAACAAGAACGTTCATCGGGTCCGATTATTCGGCTGGCAAGGAAGAACGCAACCGGGGCCGCAACGTCCGCGGGTGACAGCCGGGCAGGTTCATCGGGATTGTCGATCCAGATCGACCCACAGGCCGCGCGGATTCCCCGGAGCGCGGGATTCGTCGAGCATCGCGGCATTGTAGGTGGAAACCACCTGCTGATCCGGAATATCCGACCACGGCGGCTTGTTGAAGACCTTCAGCGGCACCCACATGGCCCCGCCATGCCCGTACAGCACATTGATTCCGTCGCGGTGGGTTTTTTTCACGTCGGCGGGGAAGCGCACGAGGTCGGCGATCATGGCCTTGTTCTTCAGCATCGAGAATTTCGGATACGCATAAATGTTCCGGCCTGCGGGAGTGCTCGGGGTCGGATCGAGGAACGGCGGGCCGTTGTTCAGGTCGGACGGTGACGTTCCGGCAATTCCCCAGCCTGCACACGGGCGGGTGTTGTAGGGTGTGCGGGTGTGGGTAGCCGGGGCGACGGTGGGAGGATTGCCCTTGGCATCGAAGGGCCACGGATTCTGCGGCGTATTGAACTGAAACTGCGGGTCAAACAGGCTGCTGGGGCAATAATATGTCTTCGGCACCTTCATGATCCCGGCAAGAACCAGCACCCCCATCTGCGTGGCCTTGAATTGAGTCCCGTTGCTCCAATGAATCACGTAGCTGAATTGCTTCTGCCGCGCGCTGAGGTTTGCCGTGTTGATGTTCGCCACGTATCCAACCGGGCACACATCGTTGAAGGTCGTGGCATAGATTCGAAAGGCCGTGCCCAGATCGCGCATGTTGCTGAGGCAGACCGTGCGGTTGGCCTGCTCTCTGGCCCGTCCCAAGGCCGGAAGCAGGATCGCGACAAGGATCGCGATGATCCCGATCACCACCAGCAGTTCGACGAGCGTAAAAGCGCTGCGAATGCGCATGCAGGTGCCTCCGGAGTTGACAACCTTGTGAGAATATCCAAGGCACGGTCAGGAAATCAATCAAATTATATAACTGTCAAAAGCAGCCGGGTACTGGCGCGGCCAACCCTTCCGCCGGGCCCGGTGGGCAGGGCCGCCGGCGTGCCTTGAAGATGCCCCTTCCCGGGAAGTCTGATGCTACCAATGCGATCGTGGCGGGACTTCATTTCCATTTGTACAGGTACGGTTCGAACGCCTTGAGCCGAGCCGCCCGGGCTTGTGCGTTGACGTCCCGGATGAGCTTCTGATAGCGCTCGCACTCGCTGGTGCTGACCCGGTCAAAGCCCACTTCGGTCACCACGCAATACCAGCCGGGGGCGGCATCGATCTGTTCCACCGTCACCGGGATGTTGTTGCGGTTCAGCAGGTCGGCGGCCTTGGCGGCGTGATCCGGGTCGGGATAGCTCTGGGCGATGATGTAATTCCGACCGATCACCCTGCGACGGTCGGGTGCGGGAGCTGCCGGGATGCTGTCATTTGCAACCGGGGGTGTTGTCGTCCGGGCGGCCGACTTTCGATCCGCAACCGGCTCAGAAGATTGGGTCACGGTGGTGGTGCCGGGAGTTGCGCCGAGACTCAACACATCCGGCGACGGCTGGCTGTTCTGAAGCTGCGCCAGAGTGGGTCCGGTGCGCGCGATCGGTCGGGCCGTTTGCCGACCCGCGAGAAACGAGACGATCATCAGCAGCATCAGCGCAATGGTCGCGACGCCAATGGATGGATAGCTCAGCACCAGATGGACCTGTCCGTCCTGACGGGAGCGCCGACGCCCGCCGGCGTGGACCGGTGCTTCCTCCGCTGCCGGAACACCCGCAGAATCCTGCGCCAGTGCCGGCATCGCGACGGCCGTGTCGTGCGCCGAGCCCGAAGCGCCTGGCGCGGGTTCTTCCCCGGTCGCAGCAAACTCGGTGCCGGCGGCTTCTTCGCCCGATGCCGATTCCACGTCTGCAACCGCTTGCGCCCCGGCGGAAGAGCGGCCCGAAACCGTATCCGCCGAGTCGTCATGGAACACACGCTCGACCGCCGACTCGACTTCGATTTCCCCCGTTCCAGAAGGTTCGGCCGGTTCGATGATCCGCGCCGGATCGTTGTACCGCGAGGCCCGTCGGACCTCGACGTGATTCTGGGGCGGTGGCGGAGGTGAAACTTCCCGCATCACCGGCAGATTCAAAGGTTTGGGTGCCGATGACTTTGCCGGTGGACGACCGCGCCCTCTCAGCCAGGACAGCAGCGCGCCTGCGCCTCCGGAGGTGCGCGGCTGCTGTCGCTTGGCCGCCAGCTCCTGCGACTGCTTGATCACCTCGAATAAGGCTCGCGAATGTTTGCTCCTGGCCATCCGTGACCTCGCTGTCAGAAGGGCATGGCGGCGGATCGTCCGATAACGATCAGCCTGCCGTCGGGGAAACTACGTCGATCGCGCGCGCCGGTCAAGTTTCCGGCGCAGGGGCGTCTCATATCGTATCTGTTCCTGAGGCGCACCGCGCCCCGGGGGCGCCTGCCCCGGCCGTCGATTGGCTCAACAGCAGGGAGCGACTTGTGGATCGACCGATTCTCAATCCCGGACTGGTGCCCGATGACCCCCCGCGCTCGTCGTCGAGCTCGCGAAAGGTCCTGCTGCTGCGGGCGTGGCTGCGGAATGCCGCCCGGTTGCTGTGGCGGATGATCACCTACAACCCGCTGCGCAGCGCGTCGGTCCGGGTGCGGATTGAGGATGGAACGTATTGCCAGCGGGTTCTGCGCGGGGTGATGTATCGTCTGGCATTCGTGCCGATCCTGGCAGCTTTGTCG
>JAVQWE010000255.1:0-4675 GCA_033579175.1 Phycisphaerales bacterium
GACCCCTGCGAACCCGCTCGAGGGCTTCGGGCGCGATCCGAACCTCCACCGCCGGATCGCGGGCCACCCGCACAAGGTCTTCAACCGTCAGTGAACTTCCGTCCAGAACGACAGGATGGGCTTCGGTTCCCATGTGCCGCTGGATTGTCTACGACCCGCCGCCCGCGCTCCAGCCCCGCGCCGCAGTCGGCGGTGCCCCCAAGCCGTCCGGTCAGGCAACTCAGCCCTTTGCGAGGCAGCCTTGCCCGTTGGCGGGTATGATATGGTGCGTCGTCTGCGTCGGATCGTCATGACCACCACCCAGCCCATCCCGATCGTTCGCGCCCCGCGCGGGGCCCGACTTACCTGCAAATCGTGGATCACCGAAGCGGCCTATCGCATGATTCAGAACAACCTCGACCCGGAGGTCGCTGAAAAGCCCGGCGAACTGGTGGTCTACGGGGGCATCGGCAAGGCTGCGCGAAACTGGGAATGCTTCCACGCGATTCTGGAATGCCTCAGGAAGCTGGAGAATGACCAGACGCTGCTGATTCAAAGCGGCAAACCGGTGGGGATCATCCGCACTCACGAAGACGCCCCCCGGGTGCTGATTGCCAACTCCAACCTTGTGCCACGCTGGGCCACCTGGGAGCACTTCCATGAGCTGGATCGTCGCGGACTGATGATGTACGGCCAGATGACCGCCGGCTCGTGGATCTACATCGGCACGCAGGGCATCGTGCAGGGCACCTATGAGACCTTTGCCGCCTGTGGAAGGAAGTACTTTTCGGCAACGAAGGACCGGTCGCCCGACGGAAGCTCGGCCGAAGGTCTGCCCCTGACCGGACGGACGGTCGTCACCGCGGGTCTCGGCGGCATGGGCGGAGCGCAACCACTGGCCGCCCGCCTTGCCGGTGCGGCAATCCTCTGCGTGGAGGTGGATCCCGCACGCGTGAAACGACGACTGGAAACCCGGTATCTCGATGAAGTCGCCGATGATCTGGAGGATGCCCTTCGACGGCTCGAAACCTGCGCCCGGGCCAGAACCCCCCGTTCCATCGGACTGATCGCCAACATCGCTGACGTCATGCCGATGCTGGTGAAACGGGACTTTCAGCCCGACGTGGTCACCGATCAGACCAGTGCCCACGATCCCCTCAACGGCTACATCCCCCACGGGCTTTCGCTGCCAGAGGCTTCCGCACTGCGTCAGGCCGACCCGGCGGAATATCTGCGGCGCGTCAGGCAGTCGGTGAAAGTGCATGTCGAAGCGATGCTCGAGCTGAAGCGTCGCGGGGCGGTGGTGTTCGACTACGGCAACAACCTGCGGGCGTTGGCAGTGGAATCAGGGGTGCCCAATGCCTTCGATTATGCCGGCTTCGTCCCCGAGTTCATCCGCCCGATGTTCTGCGAGGGATCAGGCCCGTTCCGTTGGGTGGCACTTTCGGGAGAGCCTGAAGATATCGCCGTGACCGACCGCGCCATGCTGGAATTGTTTCCCAACAACCCCACGGTGCAGAACTGGATCCGCAACGGCGCCCCGCGGATCGCGTTTCAGGGGTTGCCGGCACGTATCTGCTGGTTACGACTTGGGGAAAGGGAGAAGGCGGGACTGATGTTCAACGAACTGGTCAGGAGCGGGAAGGTGTCTGCCCCGATTGTCATCGGGCGGGATCACCTGGACTGCGGGTCGGTGGCCTCACCCCATCGCGAGACCGAGGCGATGCGCGACGGCTCGGACGCCGTCAGCGACTGGCCCATCCTCAACGCGCTGGTAAACACGGCAAGCGGGGCAAGCTGGGTAAGCTTTCATCACGGCGGGGGGGTGGGGATGGGTTACAGTCAGCATGCCGGGATGGTGATCGTCGCCGACGGCACGGACGCGGCGGCGCGACGGTTGCAACGGGTCCTCACCGCCGATCCCACCCTCGGGGTGTTGCGGCACGCCGATGCCGGCTACCCCGAAGCACGCGAGGCAGCCCGGAAGCACGGGGTGCGAATCCCCATGGACGATCCGCAAAGGACGGCTTGATCCTCGACACGTGCCTGAGCGCCAGCTCTCCAAACGCCGGACGGGCTTTCCGCCAGAATCACCCGACACGCCGAATTCGCAGCCCCAGGTTGTCCATTCGGCGGACGCACCTGGACCGTCGGCGGCAGCACAGGAGCCCGAGAATCGCCCCTGCCACGGCGGCGGAGGCCGGTTCCGGGATCAGGATGTCCAGCCGACCTTCCGGGTTATAGGCCACCACATCAATCCAGACCGAGCCGCTCCAGTTGGTGCCTCCACTGGTGCCGGGAGCACTGCTCAGATAAATCGCATCGATGAAGGCATTCGGCCCGTCAATCGTGCCATTGCCGCCGCTGAAGTTGAACCAGACCTCCGGATCGGCCAGATTCCACTGGTACAGGTGAAACTGCCCGTCCGCGATCACCGGAAGCATCGCGGCCCGCTCCAGACCGTTGGCGGAAGTTGTGCCATCGTCGATCAGGATGCTGGCCCACAGGGGATCGCTGCCCGGAGCCACCCGCAGGAAGAATCCGACATAGCCATCCGGACCCGCCGCCGACCCGTCCACCGTGTTGTTCGTCGGATTGCCCCCACCGGAAAGCAGCCGAAGCTGCATCCGCGCCGGTGTGGCGTTGGTGTTGACGATGTCCACGCGCAGCGACGAACTGCCCCGGTGCTTGAACGCCGTGTCCACCGCCGACGCCGAAGCCGGCGATATGTTGAAACTCGAACCCGACGCATTGACCGCCGAGCTGAATCGACCTCGAGTGCCTTCAAAATCGTCAAACACGGTAAGCTGGGGAAGAACAGGCAGCGCCGGCACCGCCGGGGGTCGCGGCGGGGGCGGGATCGGCACATAGGCGGGATTGTGAACGGCAAACACCGCAAGATTGTTGGCCACAAGCCGTTCGTTTCCCGGTTGCTGGGGGGTGGCGCCATCACTGGGGCTGTTGATGATCCGCGCGTTGGCAATGCCGTCGTTGGTGTCGTCAAACACCAGCGTTGTCGATCCCCCGCCGTCGAGGTTGATCGCGTCCCAGCCCCCATACTGCAGAAAAAGACTGGCCATTTCCGTGGTGCGCATCCCCCCGGAAAAGTTGCCCTGCCGACCGTCCACCGTCATCAGAAATACCTTGCGACGATCCTGACTGACGGCGATTGCGGTGTGCGGGTTCAGGGTGTTGGTGTAGCTGTCGTTGGGGGCCGTGATCACCCCCGCGGTCAGGATGCGCTGATTGCCGCCGATGGCGTTGTACAAAGCCACGCCTTCCTGGGTCGTGGTTGTGCCCGGCCCGTTGCCTCGGACAATGCGTGCATCGTTGGTGGCGCTGATGTTGAAAATCGATTCGCCACCATTGTTCGGAGAATACACATCGCCTTCACTGGCCCCGGCGTGAACCACGTCGGTGAAGAAGTTCCCGCCCTGCGGCGGATAGGGCGGGTTGGTGTCGTAAAAATCGCCGTTGATGCCGATCTGAGCGCCGATCGAGTTGACGAAGTTCCGTGTGGTGCTGCGCGTCACTTCCCCCGGCAACGGACCGTTGCCCGGCTGCATGCGGAACTGCACTCCCGGGGCCGTCACGTCGATCTCAATGAGGTTGATGAAAAGCTCGCGCGGCAACGACGCCGTCGGCGAGCCCGCCGGCTCGTTGTAAGCCTTGACGATCTGGTAATGGGTCACTCCCACAAACGGATGGGCCACCTGAATGCCAGCGTCGGTTCCCGCCGGCACGCTAACGCAGGCGGCGCAGGTGCAACACAGATACAGCTCTCGAGCCCGGAACATCGGCTCCTCTCTGAAAAGTTTCTTGAGTGTACCCGAACGTGTCCGACGACCGATAAGGAAAAACACTCCGGAAACCGGACTTTCTGCTCTTGGTTGGAGCTGTGAGCATCGGTCAAGCCCAGTCACCAGAACCCACAAGTGAGGTCTCGGTCCCGAGGCAGGCCCGGATCGTGCTGGTGGCGTTTGTCATCACCTTTCTTCTGGCCCGGATTCTGGTCCTGCTGATCATGTCGCGTCGAATTCCTGACCTGTATCTGCACGTCGGGCAGACCCATGTACACCACCTCAACTATGGCATCTTCCTGCTGGTTGGCGTCGGGGGCTACCTCCTGATGCGCCGGCCCGGCGCGCGCGGCATGCGATGCGCCGCGGCAGCATATGGCGTCGGTCTCGGACTTACCTTCGACGAATTCGGAATGTGGCTGCACCTGGGCGGTGGTTACTGGCAACGGGCCAGTTACGATGCGGTGGTCATCATCGCGTCGATACTCTCGCTGCTGGCGCTGGCGCCAAAGCTCCGCCAGATGCGTCTGCATCACCTGCTGCTGGGGATCACGATCGTGTTGCTGGTCGGGGTGTTTCTGAGCCTTCAGAAGCAGCGACTGCGCGAAATCGGACAGACCCTTCAACACCAGCTTCAGGAGCTGGAACAGTCAGGTCCCAGGTGACACCCGTGCCGTGGATGCTACCACCTGCGGCGCAGTGCTGCCGTGGCCCGCAGCGGTTGGTGCCCCGGCGAGCCCCCTGGCGGCGCATCAACCCGGGAAAATCGATCGAACGAACTGGTCAAACGACTGAGCCGCTCCGGCAGGCACGATCACCCGTGGGGCGGCCGATCCGTCGATCGCTCGCAGCTCGGCCCAAGGGTCTTCTGTCAGTCGCAGGAACTTGAAACCGAG
>JAVQWE010000256.1:0-4673 GCA_033579175.1 Phycisphaerales bacterium
TGCGCCAACGCGCGCGACAGATCGAAATCCGGCGATACCGCCGGCGCGATCATGAGCCAGGTATCGACCTGCACGTCCGGGGGCAATCGTTCCAGTGCCCAGGCGGCGATTCCGGCGCCCCCGCTGTGAGAAGTGAGGATGATCCTTCGTTGCGGCTGGCGTCGGGCGACCTCGGCGAGCTTGCCCGCGACGATGCCCGACTGTTGCGCGTGGCGGTGGGTGTTGGTCAGGGCGTTGAGGCCCTCATCGTCGCCCGTCCAGTCGTAGATGTAGATTTCCGCCTCCAGCCCCCCGGCCAGCAGCCCCCGCGTGAGCGTGATATCGGGAAGACGGTGTCCTCCGATGCCGGGGAGGTGGAACAGCAACGGCTGGTCCTCCGGACCGGAGATCGGACGGGTGGTGGGCGCCCCGGCCGCGGCAAACGTGGCAATCCGGGCCACCAAGACCAGCAGCACCACCGGCAGGCATGTCAATCGCATGGCAGGATGATATCCGGACGGCCTGGAACTCCGAACGAATCGCAACAGACCTCCACCCGATAGACCTCCGATTGCAGCCGGGATCTGACCTGATCCCAATCCGGCGACTGACAACATCGTGTCAGCAGCAGGTCCTGCGCGTAGGTGCGCAGCAGCGTGTGGCAGGCGTCATCCCCACGGTCGAGGATGCCGTCAAACGCCCCCTGACGGACGGCTTGGCACGCAGCCTCGACCCACCCCTCCCCGCCTCGCTGAAAGAGCAGGCTCGTGTACAGGCGGGCGTGCAACAGCACCGGGCGACCGGTGGCGCGGGCGGCGCGGGCGATCTCCTGCAGTTCTGCTTTCACAACGTCGAAATCCCCCTGCAATTGCGGGCCGGGAAGCGGTTCCACCTGCAGCTCAGAGGCGCCGTCCTTGATGCAACTGGTGGCCTCGATCGCCTTGATCGTCGGTTTGGACATGCCGGAAGGGCAGACTCTCGCGACAATCTTCAGCCGACCCTGCGCCGCACGCACCGCCTCCTCAACAAATACCGGAAAAACCGCCACCGAAGGACACCCGCTGCCGGCGGCAAGATGGACGAGGTCGAGCGTCTCGACGGCGCTGGTGCTCCGTCGGCACAGAGACAGTTGAAGGCGCGGAGCCAGATCCTCGGGAATCGTCAGTGCCGGCATGGCTGAGAGGGGTTACTGCGGGGGTTGCGCTTCAGGAATCTACAGCCCGATCGGATGCCAGGTCGTCTTAATCTCCTGCAAATCGAGGATGAAATAAGGCGACTGGGCCTGCTCATCGAACCAGTTGCGATCATGGGTAATCAGGCGTTTGACATTCTGTGCGGCCTTTTCCTGAATCAGCTTGCGTTCGGCAGCGTCGCTGCCGCAGTGAATCAGGGCATTTACATCCATGTGGCTGGCAAAATGTTCCACCAGCTCGTGGCGCGTTCCGGTGAGGATGTTCACCACACCTCCGGGAAGGTCGCTCGTAGCCAGCACTTCGGCGAACGTGACGGCCGGCAGCGGCATGCGATACGACGCCAGCGCCACGACGGTATTTGCCCCGCAGATCGCCGGCAGAGTGATGCTGATCAGCCCCAGCAGACCGGGCTTTTCGGGCGCGACGGCGGCCACGACACCCACGGGTTCGAGGATGCTGAAGTTGAAGTGGCTGGATGCCACCGGATTCACGCTGGAAAAGACCTGCTGATACTTGTCGCACCACCCGGCGTAATACAGCACGCGGTCGATTGCGGTCTGAACCTCTTTCACGGCCGCGGCACTGGTGGCACCGCACAGCACCAGTTCATCGACGAACTGGGCAGATCGGCCTTCGAGCATTTCGGCGATGCGATAGAGGATCTGCGACCGGTTGTAGGCGCTGCGGCGTGCCCAATCAGTCTGGGCGTTTCGAGCGGCGACCACGGCGTCGCGGAAGTCCTTGCGTGTGCACAGGCAGACGTTGGCCAGCGGCTCTCCCCTGCCGTTTTTCAGCAGGTAATACCGCCCGGACTCCGTGCGGGGGAACTTTCCCCCGATGAAGATTTTGTAGGTCTTGAGAACGGGCAGGCGCGCTGCGCCATGATCATCCGGGACGCGCAGCGCCGGGGCGCGCCCGACCGCCACATGCCCGTTCGACCTGCCGTTGGTGTTCTGTTTTCTGGCCATGTTCCGCGCTGCCGTTTCAGACCGTTGACTTGCAGAAAACGCACCTCTGCTCCGGGCCCATGCAGGCACCGCCCCGCCGGTCGGCACGATCCGCGACGACTGCCCGCCGGTCGTGAAGGGGTTGGTTGATGCCGGAGTCCATCGAGCACCTCTAATCCAACTGCAGATAAGGCATCAGCCCATGCAGGCCACCCTCCCGTCCGACGCCGGATTCTTTGTAGCCTCCGAACGGTGCGGTCGGATCGAACTTGTTGTAGGTGTTGGCCCACATGACGCCAGCCCGCACGGCTCCGGTAATTCTGAAAATCTTGCTGCCCTTGTCGGTCCACACCCCTCCGGACAGCCCGTACGGCGTGTTGTTGGCCTTCTCGATCGCTTCTTCGGGGGTGCGGAAGGTCTGCACCGCCAGCACCGGACCGAAGATTTCCTCCTGCACCACCCGATGGGACTGCGCGCAATTCAAAAACAGCGTCGGACGGCAGAAATAGCCGCGTTCGGGGAGGGCACAATCCGTCTGCCAGATCTGCGCGCCCTCCTGCCTGCCTAGCGCCAGGTAGGAATGAATCTTCTCCAACTGCATTCTGGAGTTGATGGCGCCGATGTCGGTGTTCTTATCCAGAGGATCACCGACAATCAGTGTCTGCATCCGGTCCTGCAACTTGGCGATCAGACGGTCATGAACGCCCTCCTGCACGAGCAGCCGGCTGCCGGCGCAGCAGACATGGCCCTGATTGAAGAAGATACCGTTGATGATCCCCTCAACCGCCTGGTCGATCGGGGCGTCCTCGAAAATGATGTTTGCCGCCTTCCCGCCCAGCTCCAGGGTGTATTTCCTGCCCGAGCCGGCCAGAGAGCGCATGATGATCTTGCCAACCTCGGTGCTGCCGGTGAACGCGATCTTGTTGACGCCGGGGTGGCTCACCAGCGCCGCGCCGGTCGCCCCAGCTCCGGGGAGGATGTTCACCACGCCCGGGGGCAGATCGCAATCCTGGATGATTTCGGCAAGTTTCAGCGCTGTCAGCGGGGTGGTCTCGGCCGGCTTCAATACCACCGTGTTGCCGGTGGCCAGCGCGGGGGCGATCTTCCAGGCAGCCATCAGCAGTGGAAAATTCCACGGGATAATCTGCCCGCAAACCCCCAGCGACCGCGCAGCCCGTCCCGGGAAGGCATATTCGAGCTTGTCGGCCCAGCCGGCATAGTAAAAGAAATGTGCTGCCACCAGCGGCACATCGACATCGCGCGATTCACGGATCGGCTTGCCCCCATCCATGCTTTCGATGACGGCCAGTTCGCGCGATCGCTCCTGAATCATCCGGGCAATGCGGTAGATGAACTTTCCGCGTTCCCGCCCGGGCAGGCGCGACCACACTTTTTCATAGGCCTGCCGGGCCGCTTTCACCGCCCGATCCACATCCCGGGCAGATGCCAGCGCAACCGTTGCCAGCCGCTGCTCCGTCGCGGGGTTGATCGAATCGAAATATTCCCCCTCGGCCGGGGGGACGAACCGCCCGTTGATGAACAGATCGTAACGGGGTTTGATCTCGACCTTGGCGGTTTCCGGAGCCGGGGCGTACTTCCAGCTGGTCGAGAAGTTCAGTCGAAGCGCCGCCGGTGCTGAAGACATGTCCGTTTCAACCCACCATTGTAGCAGAAGCGCCGGCCGACGCGGCCAACAGCTGTAAACCCTTGTTTGGAAAGCATTTACATCGCGCTAAACAGGGTCGGCGAACTTTGTCGCAACCCTTGCGCCCCTTTTACCGCAACCGAACCCCCGCCGTCGATATCTGGTGTAGCCAGCGCGCGGAGCAACTATCTGTGGAGTTCTACGACACGATCATCCTCAGTGATCTTCATCTGGGAGCGTGCAACTCCCGAACCGACGACATCCTTCGGTTCCTCGATGGCGTGACTTGCGATCACCTGATCATTAACGGCGACCTTTTCGACCTCCCGCACCTGGGCAAGCTGCGTGACTCCGACCTGCGCGTGCTGGAAGCGTTGCGGGAGTTCTCCCGGGGAGCTCGCGTTGAATACCTGGTGGGAAATCATGACCCCTCGGCGCAGTTCTTCCGCACGGTCCTGGGAATCGACGCAAAGGAACAGACGACTCTGGTCATCGGCCGGCGCAAATACCTGGTCTATCACGGCCACGGCTGGGACCGCGCCCTGCAGTTACCACGGTGGATCATCGCCGGCGCCGACGGCTGCTATCGACTCAGCCAGCGGATTGACCGCTCCCAACGCCTTGCTCGCTTTCTCAAGCGAAGATGCAAGCGATACGTGAAGGCCGTCAGCAACCTGCGCGACCGCGCCATCGCCGAAGCACAATCCCGTGGCCTGGGCGGCGTTGTTCTGGGGCATTGCCACGTGCCCTCCGATCAGATGATCGATGGGATTCACTACCTCAACAGCGGTTGTTGGACCGAAGATCCGGCAAGCTTCGTGGGAATTCGAAGAGGCCAGGCGCGGCAGGAATTCTTCCGGCCGGTGGGGCACCGTGCCCACCGAGTCAGAATTTCCCCGGCTCCCCCCT
>JAVQWE010000257.1:0-4664 GCA_033579175.1 Phycisphaerales bacterium
GGCTTGGCCCGATTGGTCTGGCCGCGGCCAGGACTGTTGCGGACGACAAAACGCTGAAACTGGTTGGGCTGGTGGACATCGATCCGGCCAAGGTCGGCAAAGGGCTGGCAACCTTGTTGCAGGAGCCGAAGCGCCAGGGGCGTCCGAATCCGACCGTCGTTGGCTCGATTGCTGAGGCCGTCAAGGCGCGGCCGGATGTGGCGATCGTGACGACGTCTTCGCATTTCAACGATGTGATACCCACGCTGCGCCAGTGCATGCGGCACAAGCTCCACGTCGTCAGTTCGTGTGAGGAAATGGCTTTCCCGCAGTATCAGCACCCCTTCTTGAGCAAGCGGATCGATGGTGAAGCCCGCCGGGCAAAGGTGGCACTTCTGGGCACAGGGGTGAATCCCGGGTTTGTGATGGATTACCTGCCGGTGGTGCTTTCCTCGCAGGTGGCGAAGGTGACACGGGTCCGCGCCGTGCGGCGGGTGGATGCTTCCACTCGTCGGCTGCCGTTGCAGAAGAAAGTCGGCGCGACCCTCACGCGGGAAGAGTTCTCGGCCCTGCGGGATCGCAAAGCCATCGGTCACATGGGAATCGCCGAATCGGTGGCGCTGATCGCCACGGGCCTCGGTCGAACCGTGCGCAAGAACAGCGTCAAGGTGGGACTGGAGCCGGTCATCGCGGAAAAGCCCATGGACTCGCTGTTGGGGCCGATCGAACCGGGCCGGGTGTGCGGCATGCAGAACACAGCCTCGTGGAAGGGTGACGGTCTGGAAATTGAGCTCGATCTGATCATGGCTCTGGGCACGCCCAACCCCCACGATCGGATTGAAATTGACGGACCTGTGCCGTTGCGGCTGACGATTGAAGGGGGCACTCCGGGGGACACCGCGACGGTGGCGGCGCTGGTCAACGGCGCGAGGGTGCTTCCGGCGGTCCAACCCGGGCTGCACACGATGCTTTCGGTGCCGGTCTGCGGCGCCAAGGGCCGGTAACGCCAGTCGCGTTGAGCCCTCGGCATGGGCGCGAGGTCCACGCCTCCCCTGCAAATTTGCAAGCATGGCGATTCGGGCGGGTTTGCCGCTGCCGGGCTCTTCTGATCTGCCAACGCGGCACGCAGAGCCTTCCTTTTCCAATCTCCCCGAGGGGTCATTTTGCGCGTCCGACCGCCGCTGGAGCTGCGCATCAGAGAGTGTGTCCGATGCCGCCGGCAGAATGCTGAGCCGGCCCGGAGCCTCAAGAACGGTCAGGATTCTCTTGGACATTTCCGAAGAGGACTGAGCCGGTGTCCGGCGCGATCTGTTGCTGAGGGACACCGTTGTTTCCCGTTCATCTTCTGGAAGGAGCGGACTATGCGGCGGCGGTTTCTGGCGTTCTCGGAGCCATTGGAACGCAGAGTGTTCCTTTCCGGCGATCCGGCGCCTCCCGACCTCAGCCCGCTTTCCATCCCCAATCTGGTATTCAGCAACGGTGTCTTTACCGCGACCAATCCGACGATCAGCGTTCAGGGAACGCCCACCATCAGCCTGCAGGGGACGGTGACCGTCGCCGGGGGGAACATCACCGCCGACGGGCAGGTGCGAGCCGCGTTCGGGGGCAATCAACTCCTGTTCGGGGGGAGTTTCACGATTCCTATCGGCTCGGCGGCTACGTCGGCGCTCTCTGACACGCTCGCGAATGTGGCCGATCGGCTGCAACTGGCCGGTACTCAACTGCAGTTCCAGAACCTGCTGCTGACCGCCGGCGCGGTGCAGTTTGATGCCAGAGCCACGCTGCCCGCGGCCCTGGGTTCGTACGAGCTTTCGGCCACGCAGGTGAGCTTCGGCGCCTCGGGCATCACGGCGGCGACCCTGGGGATTTCCGACCCCAGCGTCTACCGACTCGACCTTGGGGGATTTGCCCTTCACGCACAGCAGCTTTCTGCGACGTACGAGGTTCCTGCCGGAAGAATCAGGTTCAACGGGCAGTTTGCCGCCCCGCAACTGAGCACCACCGTAGACCTCACGGGCAGCCGCTTTCTGGCCGTCGGCGCCGGACCCACCATCGAATTTGCCGGTGGAGTGAGCATCAACGGCCCGGTGACCATCGGCGGGCCGTGGAAGCTCAATTCTCTTGATCTTCAGATCAACTATCAGAACGGCAGCTTCAGCACTTCCGGCACCGGAGTGCTCGACACAGGCGGGGGGACGCTTCACCTTCAGGCGCAGTTCCAGAACAGCGCATTTACCTTCACCGCCTCCGGAGGCGCGACATTCGACCTGCTGGGCATGCGATTCACACTTTCGTCGTTCCGTTTCACCAGCGATCAATCGGCGCCGGAGGGGTGGGACCCGCTGATCGAAATTGAGGGATCGCTGCAACTGCCGCCGCAGTTCGGCAACTTCACCGTGGCGGTGCAGAACCCCAATGTTCTGCGGATTGATTCCACGGGGGTTTCGCTCACCGGGGCAGCGCTGAGCCTGCCAGGCAACCAGACATTCACGTTGCTGGGGCTGATCGAGCTGAAGACACAGAACGCCACGCTCAGTTTCGATTTCTCCCGCAGCGAAATGAAGCTCCAGGGAACCTGCACGATCCCCACGCTGGACAACCTTCAGATCAATCTTTCGGGCAGCAACTTTGCCGCGCTGAAGTTTGACAACGGGCTGGATTTTGCGATGCAGGCGTCGTTCACAGACATCCACCTTCCGATCTTCGGCGCCTGGCAGCTTCATAACGGGTCGGTCACGATCAACAAGCCCTATGGCGTGGTGCCCGGCGACATCAGCGGCTCGTTCCAGATTCGAACACCCAACAACACCACGATCGCCGTCGGACTGGCGTTCGAGAACGGCCGGCTGACGCAGGTCACCGCCACCAATAACAACCCCAGCCCCGATTTCACGTTCTTCGGTGTCAGCGGGCGGATCAGCAGTCTGAAGTTCATTCCGGATATCCACCCGGGCAACGCTGACGATTTCGAACCGCAACTGGAACTGCAGGGCTCGATGGCCTTTCCGACCAGCTTTGGCACGGTCAGCGGCGGAGGGGCGGTGACCTTCGCCGTTGCCGACCCGGAGAAATTCATTCTGAACGAAAGCGGTCTGACACTCACCGGCGGGTCGATCAGCATTCCGGCGGTCCACTTCAACCTGCTGAACCTCGTGAAAGTGGCCGGGCAGAGCCTGAAGGTGCAGTACCTCAGCTCCCCGACCGCTTCGCTGCGGGTCAGCGGGATCGTGAAGGTTCCTCAGCTGTACAACCTCGAGCTGAACTTCAACCCGGCGCAGGGACGGTTCATCCAGTTCGATTCCGCGGGCAACGTGTCGGTGAACGGAGTACTTTCGGTGCGCGACGTCGTGATCGTCCGCAATCTCTGGGTGATCAAGCAGGCATCGTTCGCGTTCAACAACACCGGGCAGCAGAATGTGTTCCAGGTTAACGCGACGTTGCAGATTCCCTCGGGGGCGCAGGTTGGCGGAACGATCAGCTTCGTCGGAGGCGATCTGGACTCGATCAGCCTCTTCGGCGAGAACCTGCGCATTCCCCTGGGTGCCACAGGTCTGTTCCTTCAGCGGATCGAAGGGGGGTTGCAGAACCTTGCCAACCCGACCGGCAATCCCCCGCTCCGCTTCCACGGCGCCCTGGGGCTGAGCTTCGGACCGCGAATTGATATCCATCTGCCTTCGATTGTGGGTGGAGGAACGCTCAGCGGTTCGCTGGTGGACCTGACCGTGCAGGGAACCATCGATCGCCACTCGCTCTCGGTCAATGGCGACGTGGCCATCGTCGGGAACTCCCGTCCGGCGCCGGCCAGCGGGCTGATCACCGGGTCGGCAGCATTGACGCTCAACTGGTCGCGCGGCACGTTCCAGGGCGACTGGCAGGTGAGCACCCTCGGCGGGTTGTTCTCGGCGAACGTCCGCGTGCAGGCCAACTCGTATGGAACGTTCGGCTTCATCGGCACGGGCACCGGCCGGCTGCCCAGCGGATTCCCGTTCTACGGGTTGCAACTGCCCAGTGCCGACGGTGCCCTCTACTTTACCAACAACAATGATTACTCTGACGATTTCGTCGCCTGCTGGGGGTCCATCACGAAATTCGGCTACACCCTGACCAAGGGCATCAAGATCTTCTTCGACGGCAATTACCAGATCATCAACAGTGAAGTGGTGCTTCCTCCCATCGTCACCGGCGAAGAGCGGGGCGAGTTCGACATCCATGCCGGCACCGCGCGCTACCTGGTCACCGCCGACTGGCCCAATCGCGCCGTCAATCCGCAACTGGTGCGCGTGCAGTTTTTTGATCCGGGCACCTCGCAGTTGATCGACGTGACGACCCCCGGCAACGGTCTGGTGGACAGCGTTCAAGTCGATCAGCTCCAGGCCGGCAATCGACTGTTCCTGCTCACGGGAGTGCGCCGCAGCGGGCGTTATGTCTTCACGCTGGTTCCTCCGGCGGGGCAGCAGTTGGGAGAGACCAGCTGGACCGGCGGCGTTCCCAACGAAAAGCCGCAGATCCACATCACCGGCGCCACCGTGGCGCCGAATCTTTCGGATGTCACGATCGACTACACCGCCTTCGACCCGGAAGACCAGGCCAGAATCACCTTCTTCCTCGATACCGACAACACCGGCTTTGATGGCACCGCGATCCAGGTCCACCGCAACCATGTTCCGGCGTTTGAGGTTCCCGAA
>JAVQWE010000258.1:0-4657 GCA_033579175.1 Phycisphaerales bacterium
GAAGCCTCCGAGGCGATGCGTGGTGTGTCTGGGCGGCTGCCGATCGGTCTGGAGCAAGGCTGGTTCGTAATGACCAACCCCACTGCCGGACCCGCCGAGTTGTCGCCGCTGTACGTCAGGCGGATGACGATCGAAGAACTGTTCCGCAACCAGAAGAACCAACGCAACGGCTGGAGCCTGCGGGACACCCAGATCACCCGTTCCCCGCGGCTGGACCCGGTGCTGTTGACCCTTGCGATCGCGTACGGGCTGCTGTGCGGCGTCGGGATGACGGATCGCTCTGGCCACCCGTCAGTGACGGCGTGTTCCGCCAATCTCCGCGACGAGTGCCGTGTGTTCGCGATCGGCCGAATCCAACTCCGCGAAATCGCCGCTATCGACGCGCAAGCCAGCGATCGCCGCAATCGTCTGCTCTTCGGAGAAGATGGCTCCAAACTGGGGGTGACGCACGCGCGGCGTGCCATTGATTTCCCGGCAGCAGTCGATACCCTCTTTTTCTGATGGTCCGCAAGGGGCCGTCTCATCCTGCGCTGCATGGAGGTAGCGATGCGCCACTCGCTCAGATCATTTCCGGGGTTTGTGCTGGTTCTTGTTCTGATTGCCGGAGGATGTGCCGATCTGGTCACATACTCCAAGGACTCTCGCCGGGCGGGAATCGAGTTGTACAACCGGCAGGCCTATGCCGATGCGGCCGGGGCCTTCCGCAATGCGGTGCGGCAGAATCCCCGCGATTACCGCAGTTACTACTATCTCGGCGCATGCAATGATCAACTCGGGCATTACCAGCAGGCGATCGCTGCGTATAAAACCAGTTACCAAGTGATCGACACGACCGTCGACGGCCGGCAGGACCCCGATTTCCGCTACCGGGTGCTCAACGGGCTTGCGGGCGCGATTGCCCGCAGCGATACCCGCGAGATCGAGCTGAATTCGCTGGAAAACCGGGTGCGCACGCGATCCATTCCCGACGATCACTACCTGCTGGCGAAGGTCTACGCGCTCCGGGGAGATGCCGATCGTGCCATCCAGTCTTTTGAGCGGGTCATCACCATCGCCCCGAACAACTTCCATTATGCCCGGGAGGCGGGTTTGTATCTGGAGTCTCTCGGGCAGCACGATCGGGCCGTGCCGATCCTCCAGCGCGCCTATTCGCTGAACAATCACGATCCTCAGGTGATTGCGGCCCTGCGCCGGCTGAATGTCGTGCCGGGTCCAAGCCTGAAGGAAGAGCAACAGTTGGCCCGGCCCCTCATCCCCAAGGGTCCGATCCCCACCCCGCGGCTGCCAGGCTCGGGGGTGTCGGCCGGCGAAGTGGACCCCATCATCCGCGACTGAGC
The DNA here is from genome assembly GCA_033579175.1 of Phycisphaerales bacterium. Lineage (GTDB taxonomy): Bacteria > Planctomycetota > Phycisphaerae > Tepidisphaerales > Tepidisphaeraceae > JAVQWE01. Next base: position 1,338 of record JAVQWE010000258.1, read on the forward strand.
CTCGCTCCCGTCGGAAAGAATCCCCTTGCGGATGCCCGATCCGGAGGCCATGGCTGGTATAGTGCGCCCCTATGCCCCGAACGGTGCGACAGGCCGTCCCCTTGGATGTACTGATCCTCGGAGACCATGCCAGTGCACATCTGACCGCCGCCGCACTCAGGCACGATCATCCGAGGCTGTCCGTTGCCCGGCTTGCCTTGGAATCGGAGCATTCCCCGGATCGATTGACGATGGTGAATCCCCGGCTGTTTGATCTGCATCGGGTGCTGGGATCGCTTCGCAAGGCCAAGGCGTTCGCACCGACCTTCGGACTATCGTTTCTTTCTGATGAGCCTGGCGTGGCCGGGGAGTTCCGGTCGAAACAGATATCGTCCCTGGTGGTCTCCACGAGATGGTTTCAGCAGGCGGTCAGCAGGCTGGCGGCTGAGAGCGGGGTGGACCAACGGCACGTCAAACAGCTGGTCATTCGTGGAGCTGGCGAAGATGGAGTGCACCTGCTAGCCGACGGTCAGAGCATTCTGGCACGTGTTCTCATCTGTGCCATGCCGCTGTCGGATGCAGATCGCAGAACCCTGAACTTTCCAGAAGCCCCGGAAGATCCGGTTTCGCGAAACTATCAGTTTGCACGCGTCCCGGCGCCTCAGACCCGGGGCTTCTCCACGCGGATGACGATTCCCATGTGCCTTGATCTCGGCGGCACGGGTGCCTGGGCCTGGGCTTTGACCTGCGGGAAGATCCTGGAGCTTGGTGTGCTACAGCCGCCGGGGCGCGCGACCCCCGCACCTTCGGATGTCATCGCCGCCTGGTGCCAGAATCTGAAATCTCATGGCATCCTGTCGGAAGACGCGCCCCTTCCAACCCGCTCCCAGTACACCACCATCACGCTGCCGACCGCCCAGGCACTGATCGGCGAAACCGTGGCCAGCCGAACCCTTCTGATCGGGTCGGCAGGGGGCTTCATCTCCGACTGCGCCGAGGAGATCTATCCCACGTGCTGGAGCGGAGTGTTGGCGGCGGCGACAGCAGCCCGCGCCCTGCGAGAGCGCCACGTGCAGGACGCCTTGGCCGGGTATCGCGCCGCCTGGGGGAGCACGTTAGGCGATTACCTGCGGGGTCCTCAGCAGAATTTGCGCCTTTTGCTTCCGTTGGTGTATCGGAATCCCATGATGGCCGCCCGTGTCGCCGAGGCCATTCTGTTCGGGGAAAGTGTGGTCAGATAGTCGATGGGACTGTTCTTGGGGACACCGGCATTTGGGGAGAGCGTCCGAGAAGCAAGGCGACCGATAAGAGCTTCGAATCGGGGCAGCCCCGAACGTTGGCCTGTAAAAATGGGTAAAATGGGAGGTATGGGTAGTTTTAAACATCACCCAAACTTGCGCGTTGACCGGAAATTTCGGCGCGATCTCCGGACAGATCAATCATAAAGCTTTATCATACAAGGGTTTACAGCGAATCCGCACCGCCGCAGGGGCACTCAAGGCTGCGATCCTACCCGACCGATGTCTTCGGTGAACTGAGAGTCCTGAGCGGCCGCCGGAGTCCATTGAACCTGCCGGACGCAGCACGACACCGGCCCATGATGCGATCCGCCGGGAATCGCCGACAGCAACGAAGTTCAGGGAGCAAGCCGAACCATGGATCCGATCAACACAGTGGGAATCGCGCACCCCGCCGCGAAGCTCTCCCCCGTCCGCGGTGCTCAGGATGCGTCAGCGACGGCGTCCCCGACTCCTCCACGTCGCACCGACCGCCTTGATCTCTCGGGCATGCAAGGCTTCCTCCAGGTCCTGCGCCAAAATGACATCCGCGGAGAAAAGGTCGCTGAAATCCGGGCGCAGATTGAGGCTGGCACGTACGAGACCGAAGAAAAGCTCGAAATTGCCATCGATCGATTGATCGACGATCTGTGACATATCGTTCCGAACGGGTTTCAACCGGAGAAGGCCCCGGCCGACCTGCGACCGGGGCTGATTCATTGCAGGCCGGCAACCTGTCAGGTTGACGCATCGCCGAGCGATTCTTGTTTCAGAAGCTTGCCCCGCCGCTCCGCACCCCAGCGCGCAGCAAGACATCCAATGCAGTCGTTCTGGTGCCAGGCGCTGCAGGATCACCGGCCTCCGCCGATGCCGATGTTCCTGTTGAGGATCACGATGACGATGCAGAATTTAGGCGGTTGCTCAAACCATCGATTTCCGAGGGTCGGGATCGGCCTTCGCGGCGTTGCACTCCCGCAGGCCGTCACAGGAGGAGTGTGGTGGATGCCCTTACCCCGTGAATCGTCGCAACCGCCCACAGCCTGCGCGACCGATGGAGCGGTGTTCCCGGTCGAACACTCTGAGAACTCGTGTGGAGCTGCACGCCGTGCACGCGGTATATCTGGGCGTTAAGGGACTTGAACCCCTGACCTCACGGGTGTGATCCGTGCGCTCTAGCCAGCTGAGCTAAACGCCCTCGAAGGTTACTTTACCGTGGGGCCAGAGTCGTGCAAGTCCGTCGGGGTGGCAGAGAGCAGTCGGCAGGCCGCTTCGATCAAGGGGGCGTTGGCGGGCAGGAATCGCAGGGAGCGCAGTTCGGGGGGGGTGCACCAGCGGCATTCGGCGACTTCCAGCGGGGTGGGATCGCCGGAGACCACCTCGCAGACAAATGGCCGGAGGCAAACGCGGCGGTCACGATCCGCATAATGGTGCAGGATGACCGGCCAGGACTCGATGGGGCGGACCTCAATTCCCAGCTCCTCGCGAATCTCCCGGGTGACGCAATGAGAGGGAGGCTCCCCCGGGAGGCATTTTCCACCGGGGAACTCCCACCAGCCCCCGTAGTAGTCCTCGGGCCGACGAAGGCAGGCGAGGACAGCACCTCGATGCCGGCAGATCACAATTCCTACACTGACATCGACCTGTTCACTCACCTGCGGGCATGGTCGCCGGAAACTACCGGGTTTTCAAATCTCCCAAGGCACTGGCGTCAAAGGTTCTGGTCGTTTTCCCAAGGCCGCCTGAATCGTTTTAAGTTATTGTCGTTAAAGAGTTTATGGATAGAAAAACCGATCGGAACGATCCGATTCTCCGCATTGACTTCGGATTCCCACGGAAGTATAGTCCGCCCGTGGACGCGATTGAAGGCCGATGCCTCTCGCGCCTGGAAACGGAACAACGGCTTCTTGCCGTGGCGCACTTCCGGAGGTGGACAGGAGCCACCCCTCCGGAAGTTTTTTTATCCCCGCATCCCGGGTACAAACCGCTGGATGGCTGATCGCGGTGAGTTTGTCGCCTCTGTCGCCGGTAATTTCGCAATTTGTCGGGATCATTTCCGGCTTCAGT
>JAVQWE010000259.1:0-4641 GCA_033579175.1 Phycisphaerales bacterium
TCTCTGCTTCATGGCAGAATCACCTTTTGTGAAGTCACCCCGGCACGGACCGGGCTTCTCCCAACCGCCCCGCCGCGGGCCCCAACGCGCCCGAAACCATGATCCCTCGACCGCGGGCAGCCGGCCAATCCCTGACCGATGATACGCCAGCCGCCGGGCACCACGCTTCCCCAAGGAAGTGGCTCAGCGCGGCAGAAGCTGCGTTTCATCGACTGGTGGCACGGCGGCGAGCAACAGGCGTGAGTTCTCCTTGGCCAGCAGCCGGGTTTCGGACGACGGTGGCAGCAGCAGGGTTTCCCCGCGCCCGAAGGTTTCGGCATGGCCTCCGGAGGACGCGACGCCCACCCCCCGCACGCACGTGGCGACCACCGGACCGCCCGGGTGCAGCAGGCGTCGCAAGGCGCCGGCGGGAAGATCGTGTTGCACCAGCACCCATTGAGGCGCCCGGGCCAGCAGAAGATTTCCCTCCGCCGGCGCGGTGCGATGGCTCGGCGGATCAAGGCCGAACTGAATGCACTGCAGGGCCTCGCGAACGTGCAGGCTTCGCGGCCGTCCCGTGGCAGGATCAATCCGATTGAAGTCGAAGACGCGAAATGTGGTGTCGCTGGGGGTCTGCACTTCGTAGGCCACAATCCCGGCCCCCAAGGCGTGCACGGTGCCGCTGGGCATGTAATAGGTCTCGCCGGGAGTGACAGGCACCCGATTCATCAGCGATTCGGCAGTACCGTCGGCCAGAGCGTGTTCGAAGCGCTGCCGCGTGACCCCCGGTCGTAACCCCAGCAGCAGCCGTGCCCCGGGCTCGGCATGCAGAATGTGCCAGGCCTCGTTCTTCAGGTGAGCTTCGGGATGGGCCGCGGCATATTCGAGCGAGGGATGGACCTGCACGCTCAAATCCTCCCGCGCGTCAAGGAATTTGATCAGCAGTGGAAACTGCGCTCCGCGGGGGGTCTCCACGGCCTGACTCGCACCGAGCAGTTCGGCTCGATGACTTTCCAGCACCTGATGCAGGGTCTTGCCTGCCAACGGACCATTGCAGACCGTGGCGCTGATCCAGCCGTTGGGGTCGTCGGTGGGCTGAATGGCATCCGGTCCGGTCGTGCCCGGAGGAAAATCAAACAGCTCCCAGCTCTCGCCAATCGGTCGCCCGGCCGGCAGGGGCTTGTTGAACAATTCAGCCAGCTTCTGCCCACCCCACATTTTGCGGATGAGCCGTGGCAGGAACTTCATCGGGTAAAGATTCATTGAAAACCCGTGTCGGGGTCTTCCGACGGGTTGTAGGTTGGCGGGTTCGAGAGGATAATGCAAGCGGTAGTGGAAGCCGAACGTCGGCCCACGACGGATTGTACCCCCTCGGCGTCGGCCCGGCCCCCCTGCCGGCAGGTTTCCCGCGGCGGGGCAAGCGGCGCCGGCAATGCATGGATGCACGGATGAGTCATCAGGGCCACAACGGCAATGGGCACATCAAGACCTTCGTCCTTGACACCAACGTCCTGCTGCACAACCCCAATGCCCTGTTCCTGTTCGAAGACAACGAAATCGTAATTCCGCTGGACGTCATCGAAGAGCTGGACAAGTTCAAGGCCAACAACGATGACCTCGGCCGCAACGCCCGCACGGTGATCCGCCATCTGGACCGTTTTCGAGAAGCGGGCAATCTTTCCGAGGGTGTCACGATCCCCCAATCCGGGGGCCGACTGCGGGTGATCCTCGAGGAAGATCAGAAACTCTGCCCCGGACTGACCAACAACACCCCGGACAATCGCATCATCTGCTGCGCCTTTGCCCTGCGGCAGGAGGGCAAACGCGTCGTCTTCATCAGCAAGGACATCAATGCCCGGCTCAAAAGCGACGCCTTGGGAATCACCACCGAGGATTTCGAGGCCCAGAAGGTTGACTTCGAGCGACTGTACACCGGCTATCGCGAGCTGCCGGTCCCTCAGGCCACCATCGACGAGCTGTACGCACGCAAGTCCCTGGAGCTGTCCCTCGATCCTCCGCTGAACGCCAACGAATTCGTGCTGCTGCGCGATGAACAGGCCGACAACCATACCGCCATCGCGCGCTTCCGGGTCACTCGCGATCAGCCCAAGGGAGCGCTGTTCCCGTTGAAAATGCGCCGGGGACCGGTCTTTGGCATCATGCCCCGCAATCTCCAGCAGACCATGGCGCTGGACCTGCTCCTGGATGACTCCATCAAACTCGTCTCACTCATCGGCACCGCCGGCACCGGAAAGACCCTGCTGGCGATCGCGGCGGGGATGTCCAAGGTGCTGAACGAAAACGCCTTCCAGAAACTGCTGTGTGCCCGACCGATCATGCCACTCGGCCGGGACATCGGCTACCTGCCCGGCGACAAAGATCAGAAACTGACGGCTTGGATGCAGCCGATTTTTGACAACATGGCCTATCTGCTGAGCAACCGTTTGGCACCGGAAGGTGACAGACCTTCCCACGAAGCGCGCTCCAGTGTTGAGCAGCTGATTCAACAACTGGTAGACAGCGGGCAGGTGGTCCTGGAGCCGCTCACCTACATCCGCGGACGGAGCATCCCCCATCAATTCATGATCGTTGACGAAGCGCAAAACCTTACCCCACATGAAGTAAAGACCATCGCCAGCCGCGTCGGTGAGGGCACCAAGCTGGTTCTGACCGGCGACGCCACGCAGATCGACAACCCCTACCTTGACAGCAGCAGCAACGGGCTCAGCTACATCGTCGAACGACTGAAAAACAAACCCATCGTGGGCCACATGACCCTCGTGAAGAGCGAGCGCAGCGAGCTGGCCAGTCTCGTGACCGCAGAACTGTAACTCCCCGAACCTCCGGTTGGCGGGGCGCCGCCAGGCGCCAGCTCAATACTGCTATTGTAATATAGTGGAATAGCATTTTGACGGTTCCCCCGGCATGGTATGATGCGTTGCCATGCTGGCCCGTCGAGGACTGCTGATCCTGCTCCTGCTGCTGGGGTGCCCGTTCGGAGGATGCGAACGGCCCCCCGCGGGAAAGACATCATCTGAAGTTCGGCTGGGTTACTTTGCCAATGTCACCCACGCGCAGGCCTTGCTTGGGGTGGCAAACGGCGATTTTCAAGCCGCAATCGCCCCGGCACAACTGCGCCCGAAGGTTTTCAACGCCGGTCCGGCCCTGGTGCAGGCGTTGTTTGCCGGGGAGATCGACATCGCCTATGTCGGCCCGGGTCCGGCATTGAATGCCTTTCTCCGAAGCCGGGGCCGGGAAATCCGTGTGATCTCCGGCGCCGCCGCCGACGGCGTGGTCATTGTCGCGCGGAAGGACTGTGCCATCCGGTCGCTCGACGACCTCCCCGGGCATCGCATCGCCACCCCGCAGGTCGGGAACACCCAGGATCTGGCCGCCAAGACGTTCCTGCGAAGGCTCGGCCATCCGGACTGGCGTTCGGCCGTCATCCCTGTGCCCAATGCCGAGCAATCCACCCTCATGGCTCGCAAGGAAATTGATGCGGTCTGGGTTCCAGAGCCGTGGGGCGCGGTGCTGCTGGCTGAAGGACACCGGCTGATCGCGGAAGAGAAGCACCTCTGGCCCGAGGGCACGTTCAGCCTCACCTTGCTGATCGCCTCGCCGCGCTTCCTTCAGCAACATCCCGAAACGGCCCGACGGATTGTTGCGGTGCACCGCACTTGGACGCAGCGGCTTCAGGCCGATCCGCAAGCGTATGCAACGGCTTTGAGTGATGCCCTGTTTACCCTGACTTCCAAGCGGCTGTCGGCGCGGGTCATCTCAGATTCTCTGACGCGCGTTCGTTTCACGGATGACCCGCTGCCCGCCACCCTGACCGAGATGCTGGCAAGGGTGGGCGAGCTGGGCTACGGCCGAACGACTCCGGCGCTCCAGGGGCTGCTACAGCCAATTGATCCCCCCGCCCGGATGGACTGAACCCAAGGTGATCGAAGTGCCAATCCCGGATACAACAGTTCCCGCGATGTCCCATCTCCCCCGCAACGACGCAGGCGCCCGCGACGGTTCGAGCGTGTCGGGGGGCGCTGCGCGCGGGTTACTCGAGTTGCGCAACATCCATCGACGTTTCAACGGCTCCGACACGCCCGCCATCCACGACGTCACCCTCACCTGCCACCCGGGGGAATTCGTCGTCGTCGTCGGACCGTCGGGGTGCGGCAAGTCCACCCTGCTGAACATCGCCGCCGGCATGATCCGTCCGGACCGTGGCACGGCCTTGATCGATGGCCGACCCATCCGCCACCCCGGACCCGACCGAGCCATGGTCTTTCAGGATCATGGGCTGTTTCCGTGGCTCTCGGCGGCCCAGAATGTGGAATTCGGGCTGAAGATGGCGGGTGTGCCCCGCTCGGAACGGGAAGATCGGGTGCGTCAAGCCCTGGCGATGGTTCACCTGAGCCGTAGCGCCGGGAAGCTCGTGCATGAACTTTCAGGGGGGATGCGACAGCGCGTGGCCATCGCCCGGGCGCTGGTGCTCGATCCATCCGTTTTGCTCATGGACGAGCCCTTTGCAGCACTGGATGCCCAGACCCGCACCCTGTTGCATCTGCAGTTGCAGGAACTGTGGGTGCAGACCCGTAAGACCATCCTGTTTGTCACCCATTCGGTGGGCGAGGCCGTGCGTCTGGCCGATCGGATCATCGTCAT
>JAVQWE010000260.1:0-4640 GCA_033579175.1 Phycisphaerales bacterium
GTGCTCAATTCCTCGCCGCTGCATGTCGGCCAGCGCTCCGCTGCGAAACAGGGCTCTGAGTGATCCCCCGTGACCGTCGGGGGAAAGTGCCAGGGAGTCTCTTTCCGCCAGAAGCATCTCACCGTTAAACGCAAAGGCGGGCATCATGCCCTGCTGGAAGAAAAAGACGTCATCCTCGCGGTATCCGAAATGACTGTGCCGGTGGAAAAACGCGCGCGTGGCCGCATCGTTGGCTTCGCTGGTCATGATGTACCAGGGGATCGTCGCCCCGTGCAGCCTCGAATGTGCCAGCAACTGTTCGGCAAACACCTGAAACAGCGGCTTGTTCTTGACGGGAGTGACGGGGTATTCACCCTTGGGGCCGTCGTAGCCGAGTCGTGTGCCCTGCCCACCGGCCACCAGGAATGCCGCCACCTTCCCGGCATGGAGCAACTCCCGCCCACGGGCCAGGGCGCGAGCGTATAAGTCCTTCTGATCCGGGGACGGCACCCGTCGGAAGGGCTTGACGGGTTGAATTTCTTTCGGCAGGGAGACCGAAGCCTTTACTTTGACCTGAGTCTCAACAAGCTCCGCGATCATCGGCAGGTCCAGCGACTCAAGCTGCATCAGGATTTTTTCGCGTCCCGCCGCATCCAGCCTGTCGAAGAAACGGAGCACCTGCGACTGACCGATGTTCGCCAGCTTCTGAACGATGAGTTTCTGCGCCATGACATCTCCGCCCCAAAGCTGCTATGGATAGCCCAAAGCCCGGGTGAGGGCAACCACCGTCCGCGGCACGGCGAACCTGAGAGTCGGATTCGAGGTAACTGGGCAGGGCCGGAATCGAACCGGCGACACATGGATTTTCAGTCCATTGCTCTACCAACTGAGCTACCTGCCCGTCGCACGGCAGGCCCAAGATACGTCGGGAGTACAGCTTTTCAAGCACGCCGGCTCAGGCGAACCCGTGCTCCAAGGAAGCGACGCTGATCCGATCTTCCTGCCTCAGGGGAGACCGGATCAGCGTCGTTGAAGCAGCGGCGCGCTGACAACAGCATGTCAGCGAAGAGGCGTGAAGCGAAACCGCTGACCGCCGATGGCCGCTTCCGCCATCAGCCCGCCCTTGACGTGCGTGAAAATGGCCACGCCGTCGGTGTATTTGGCGTTGGCGGCGGCCCCGCTCTTGAGGGCGACGGCGGTGGCTTGCGCGGTGGGCTGATAGCTGTTGTTGATGAACCGGTCGAGGGCATCCTTGTTTTCAAAGGCCAGGACCTGAGAGAAAGCCTGTCCGCCCGCCTGCAGACCGATCGTGGCCTGCGTGATGTCCGCGAAGCCGATCATCTTTCCCTGTTCCCACACTTCGCCGCGCCCGTAGGCTCCGCCGATGCCCAAACCTGCCCGTCCGACCGTGGGGAACACGGCGTAGCCGTAGGATTTCTTGAGGAATTCATCGAAAGAGGGATCATCCGCGCGCATGGCCGCCAGCGTGTTCTGGACGTTTGAAGCCAATTCCGCGCGTTTTGCCTCATCCCGAGGCGCGGTATTACACCCAAGCAGCAGCATCGCGACCACAGTTGCCAGACTGAACCCGAGCTTCATGAAGACCTCCTGAATCCTGCTGATAGACCGCACAGCGGTAGTGATCGTAGCGGTCCTGCCGGTTGACGCAAATCTGCCGCCGCAGGATCGCCTATCGAACAGGGGCAGGATGGTGAGGTCGGCCGATTCTGGGACTGATGCGAAAAAGTCGAAGCCCGGACGGTGGGAGGCCCGGGCTTCGCTGCTCTGGGAATGAGGTTGTATCGTTGCGGCGGACCTCCAACCGGAGTCCGCCGGCAAATTTCAGTTCGACTCGACGCCGACTGGCGCCGTCATACTGCAACCGCGTCGCCGCGATCGCTGCCATCCATTTTCCAACTTTCGATCGAACCCGCCGGGAGGCGGGCGGCACTCGACATGCAGGGTGCCTCGAACGAAATGCTTAGCGAAATGATATCGGACCTTCCCCCAGATGCAAGGCTATTCTGTCGAAAAAATCGACAATTCTTCCCTGCCTGCCGTCTCGGCATTGCCACGATGCAACCGCACAGCGTGGCACCGGGCTTAGCTCCCAGACATCACAGGGTGTAAATCATTGCTGGTAAAGAGTTTATGATCCTCGCTCCGACTTTGAACCCGGGCTTGGAACCGGAAGTTCCCCGCCGACTGCTCACCTCGGCAGCTACCAACCAGCGAGACGACAGTCCACGGCAAGCTGCCGGCTGATCTTGCGAACCGCTGTCCTCAGAAGCCTCGCGAACATGACCAGAGCGGCGGGGCGGCCGTTCTCGTCGTCAGGGAACTCAGGTTCCTGTAAGATCGCGGCGATGGATCAGACAGTCACGATCCAATTCGACGGAGGTGCTGACCCCAACCCCGGGCCGGCGGCCTTTGGTGTGGTGATCCTGGCCGAAGATGGCACCCCGTTGATCACTTACGGCAAGTACATCGGCACCGCCACCAACAACGTGGCGGAATACAACGGGCTGATTACGGGCCTCCGACGGGCATTGACCGAGCTTCACGCCCGCCGAGCCATTGTCTGTGGTGACAGCGAACTGGTCATCCGGCAGATGAAAGGCGAATACAAGGTGCGAAATGCCGGTTTGAAGCCGCTGTACGAGGAGGCCCGCAAACTGGCCGATCGGTTCGAGTCCATCGAGTACCGCTGGAACGTCCGTGATCAGAACTTCAACGCAGACAAGCTGGTCCGGCTGGCCCGCAACCGGCGCGGGGAGGTGCATGATGTCGAGGACTGAGCCAGAAGACCGGACGTCGGCAGACACCGATCGAGTTTCGCATGGCGATGCTGTGCGGAAGTTGATCAAGGAACACTACGATCGCGGCGACCCCACCGGATGGTTCGAAGCGTTGTATGCCTGGGCCGGTGGGGACGCTGCCCGAATTCCCTGGGCAGAAAAGCGTCCGAACCGCAACCTGGTAAGCTGGCTTCAGAGAGAGCAGGTTCGCGGAGGGGGTCGGCGGGCAATTGTGGTGGGGTGCGGATTGGGTGATGACGCGCAACTGCTTGTCCGACATGGGTTTAAGGTGACTGCATTTGACCTCTCCCCCACGGCGATCGAGTGGTGTCGGCGGCGGTTTGGCCCCAGCAGTATCGACTTCCGGCAGGCAGATCTGCTGCAGCTTCCCCCGGAATGGATCGGCGCGTTTGATTTCGTTTTCGAAGCCTACACCGTGCAGGCGCTGCCGATGTCGCTGCGCGGTCGCGCGATCGACGCGATCGGGTCACTTGTGAAGCCCGGAGGCGAGCTTCTGGTGATCTGCCGCGGGCGGGATGAGTCAGAAGAGGCACCGGAATTGCCTTGGCCGCTCACGCCGTCCGAAGTCGCCCGGTGGGATTCCCTTGGCCTTCGCCGGATGGCGTTTGAGGATTATTGGGACGATGAGACGCCTCCCGTCCGGCGTTTCCGCGTTCTGTTCCGACGTCCTCTCGAAGGGGGTTGATCGTCAGTCCCGTGGCCAGCTTCGGGTAGAAAAAGGTGCTTTTCTGCGGCATCAGCTCCCCTGTCTTGCCCAACTGCTCCAAGGCGTGCAACGGCGTGGGTTTGAGGATGAGGGCGATATCGTTTCGTCGGCCGTCGGTCATTGGAAGAATCTGCTCCGCATCGGAGGTGTATTCTTTCACGACCTCGTTTCCGTTGTTGAAGTGAGGTTGCAGAATCTGTTCGATGAGGTATCGCTGCACAATGGCAACATCCAGGGCACGCCAGGCGGGCGATCGCTGTGGTTCGTACGGCTGAAGCGGGTCGGCCTGCCGGAACGTGATCTTGTAGAGTTGCGCGGAAACCGAGTCGTATAACCCGAAGGTGTGTGCGGGCAGCTTGGGAAGCTGGTCATTGGTCCAGTGGGGGATTTGGGTCTCGGCGCCGGGAACGGGGGTGACGTCGGCAACATCCTTCAGCAATCCGGCAAACCGGGTGATGTCGAACGGCGCTTCGAGGCGCAGCAGCCGGTGCGTGGGCAGAATCAACAGACCGTCATCCTGCATCGCCACGAGCACGAACATGCAATAGTTGGCCGGATGACTCACCGGCAGCGGCTTCCCGCCGTTCTCGGCCTCGATCAGCCGCTGATAATGCAACGCCGTGGTATAACGGTGATGGCCGTCGGCAATGTAGATCTTGCGATCATCGAAAAGGTCGATGAGTTGTCGCTCGACATCAGCGTCGATGATGCTCCAGAGCTGATGAGTGATGCCGTCGGTCGTGGCGGTGACCTGCGGCCGGTGGAGCTGACGGTAGATCAGACTTGTGATTTCCTGCCGCGGATCGCTGAAGAGCCCGAAAACCGGGGAGAATTGCGCCCCTGTAGCCCGCATGAGGCGCAACCGGTCTTCGATCGGTCCCTCGTAGGTCTGCTCATGCGGAATGACATCCTGACCGAAGGGCGTGAGCCTGACCAGGCAGATCAGCCCACGTCGATGGAACGTTTTTCCGTGATGCACGAAGGTTTGCGTGTAGGGATACATCGCCGGTCGGCGGTCCTTCTGCAGAATGCCGGCACTCAGCCAGGCACAGAAGGTAAGATTGGCCTGCTCGTACACCGCATCCGGGCCGACGGTTTTGGCTGGCGTGTGCGGAAGGTCAATCGTGACGATATTG
>JAVQWE010000261.1:0-4630 GCA_033579175.1 Phycisphaerales bacterium
ACCGCCGGGTCATTGATGATCTGGCGGCGGGTGCCCTCTTTCAGAACTCGCCCATCGTTAATGATGATCGCGCGGTCGACGACTTTGAGCGTCTGGGCCACGTTGTGATCCGTAATCAGTACGCTTTTGCCGAATTCATCCCGCAGGCGAATGACTTCACGCTGCAGGTCTTCCACGGCGATGGGATCGACGGCGCTGAACGGCTCATCAAGCAGAATGAGCTTCGGACGCGTGATCAGCGAACGCGCGATTTCCAGCTTGCGTTTTTCCCCGCCGCTGCACTGCCAGGCCTTCTGATTGCGAAGCTTGGTAAGTCCGAACTGTTCCATCAGCTCTTCCGCCTGCCGAATTCGCTGCCGGCGCGAGAGGTTCTGGGTCTCCAGGATCGCCATCAGGTTCTCCCAGACGGTGAGCTGCCGGAAGACGCTCTGTTCCTGTGGAAGGTAACCGATTCCTCGAAGCGCCCGCTTGTACATGGGCAGATGGGTGATGTCCTGGGCATCGAAGGCAACGGCTCCGGAATCCGGAGTGATCATGCCCAGAATGATGCGAAACGTCGTGGTCTTGCCGGCACCATTGCGCCCCAGCAGACCGACGATCTCCCGCTGCGCAATCACAAAGCTCACCTCATCGACGACAACCCGGCCGTCGTAGCTCTTCACCAGCTTGGTGGTTTCCAACAGGTTCATGCCATCCCGTACCCGAGCCGAGTGTCGGCCGTGGGGAGACAAAATCAAGCCTGTGACTGTGATGTGGACAAATCGTGGATAACTTTCGAATTCGGCTCGTGCGGGCTGCGCAGAAATTGCGCCTCACGCCAACTCCCTGTGCCGATAACCCAATCCGCGCGCAACGTTAGCAGCAAAGCGATTGGCGGATCGTGCGCAAGTCTAATCAGGAAATCGACTTACCATCCGAGAGAGCAGTTCGGCTCCGGTCCCTTGGCCGGAGCGAGGCTCCCGCGCCGGGGAGGATTCCGGGGGACGGCTTGTGATGTGTTTCACAAAGTCGGCTGTGCACGGGTTGTGGAAACCTGCCGCTGAACCCCTTCCCAACCCGCTGACAAAGTGTGATTTTCTTGCGTTTTCGATTCAGCCCGTGTTAATTTAGCGCGCGTTAAGTCATTTCCCTCAGGGCACCAGGGAGTGAAGACCGTTCGGGGAAGGCTCGACGGCTCGGCGGTACGTGCCGTGTTTTCGGAGGCGTGCAGCCTTCGTGCGTCGGAAAGGAGTGGCTGCCATGGCCACTGGTAAGGTCAAGTGGTTCAACGACCAGAAAGGTTTCGGATTCATTTCCAGCGATCAGGGGACAGATGTCTTCGTGCACCATTCCGTGATTGAGGGCACTGGCTTCAAGACGCTTCAGGACGGCGAAGCGGTCGAGTACGAGTATGAGAACGGACCGAAAGGGATGAAAGCCACCAAGGTTCGTCGGCTGCAGACTTCCTCGACGAGTTCCTGAATCTCGCTGAATTTCCAGACTCGGGGTTGTTTCGCGCAGGCGACGCATGGTGCGGCTGCGCGCCCTCTCGCTCATGTTGTAAGGCTCGAGGCAACCTGTCGCTTCTGGCTGTGCGCCAGCGCGGCTTTCAGAAGCCCCATGAACATCGGGCTGGGCTTTAACGGCCGGCTGGTCAGCTCCGGATGCGCCTGCGTCCCGATGAAAAACGGGTGGACCGTCGTCGGAAGCTCGACAATCTGCATGATCGGCTGGGTCGGATGCTTGCCACTGAAGACAAGCCCGCCCTGCTCGAGCTGGGGGATATACCGCGGATCAACCTCGTAACGATGGCGGAATCGCAGCCGCACCGTCGTTGCGTTGTCAAACAAGGCACTGGCCAGCGTTCCCGGTTTCAATTCGACGTCCTTGCCCCCCAGGCGCATGTTGCCTCCGAGACCCTCGATTTTTTTCTGCTCCGGCAGGATGTCGATGACTGCATGCTCGCAGGCCGGGTCGAACTCACTGGAATTGGCCCCGCGAATTCCGCAGACGTTGCGCGCGAACTCAATCACGGCCATCTGGAACCCCAGGCACAACCCCAGGAATGGAACGTTGTTTTCTCGCGCAAAACGAATGCACTCGATCTTCCCCTCGGTGCCGCGCACACCAAACCCACCCGGCACGATGATGCCATCGCAACCATTCAGCCGCTTCTGGACGTTTGAAGAATCGATGGATGTCGTATCCAGCCAGCGGAAATTGACGTTCACCCCCAGGTGTACCGAACAATGTTCCGCCGCCTTGATGATGCTGGCATAGGCGTCGCGCAGGCTGGTGTACTTTCCGGTGATGGCAATCGTGACGTCGCGGGAGGCCCGTCCGATCTTCTCAACAAACCACCGCCATTGCGCCCGGGCGCGATCTTCATTGAGCTGGTTGACGCGGTCGTGAATCTGGAGCAGGGTGAGCACTTCCCGATCCATCCCCGCTTCCCGCAGCATCTCCGGAACCAGGTAGACGCTTTCGACGTCGTGCATGCTGAAGACGCGCCGCATCGGCACGTTCGTGTACATGGAGATTTTCTCGCGTACCTTTTCCTTCACGGGATTGGTGGCACGGCAGGCCACGATCTGCGGCTGGATGCCGACTTCCATCAGACGCTTGATGCCAAGCTGCGCCGCCTTGGATTTCTGTTCTCCGAGCGTCCCCGGCTCCAGTATGTAGGTGAGGGCAACAAAGACTGTCGATCCCTCGCCTTCCTCATAGGCAAGCTGACGGCACGCTTCCAGATAGAACGAGTTCTCGTAGTCACCCACCGTCCCCCCTACCTCCACGAACACCACGTCCGCATCGCTCTGTACCGCCAGCTCCCGTAGTCGCAGCTTCACTTCGCCGACGACATGCGGAATCACCTGAACATCGCGGCCGAGGTAACCACCCTCCCGCTCCTTCTTCAGCACACCCGAGAGAATCTGCCCGTTGGTCGTGAAATTGGCGGCGGTGAGGTCCTGATCGAGCAGCCGCTCGTAGGTCCCCAGGTCCATGTCTGTTTCCATGCCGTCGTCCAACACGAACACCTCGCCATGGCGATAGGGATTGAGCGTTCCGGCGTCGATGTTCAGATAGCCTTCCATCTTGATCGGGGCAACGCGCAAACCCTTGTCTTTCAGCAACTTGGCGAGCGATGAGGAGAAGATTCCCTTCCCCAGGCCGCTCATCACCGTGCCTACGACCACTACATACTTGTGGTGCCCGCGTCGATACCCCGGGGGCATGGGGGTGTAGAATTCGGTCTCATCCTGTTGCCGCCCGACCACTGCCAGAAGGTCGTTGGTGGTAGCCATACATCCTCACGATCCGACCAAGGTTCCCATCACCCCGGGAAGAGCGCTGCGACCCTGAACTGGACGGGTCAACCGTGCCTTCGATCAATCCATCGCCTTCCCGCAAGCACGCAGCCGCACGCAAAATCCCGCCGGCTGACTGCATCAGCCTGCACATGCCTGCCTCTGCCGCGCCAGAAAAGCCTGATATTGCTGCGGCGTATCGATTCCGTGCACTGCCCGGCGGACCAGCAGCACATGAATCGGATGTCCGTTTTCCAGAACACGCAGTTGTTCCAGCTTTTCCGTCAATTCCGCCGGGGTCTGCGGCCACTGCGTATACTGCAGCAGAAACTCCCGCCGATATCCGTAAACACCCAGATGGAGCAGAAACGGCGCGTTGCCACTGGATTGGGGGTCCCGACGATAGGGAATCGGGGCGCGCGAGAAGTACAGCGCCCGTCCATCGCCCGCCAAGACCACTTTCACGAGGTTCGGGTCATTCGGATCAGCCCCGGCCGGGAATTCCGTCGCGGCCGTCACCATCGGTTCGCGGCCCTGCTCCAGTCGATCAACCAGCCGATCCACGACTTCCGGCTCGATTTCCGGTTCGTCACCCTGCACATTGATGATGATCTCATCCGAAAGTTCGCGGGCCACCTCGGCGATCCGATCCGTGCCGCTCTGATGATCCGGGGAAGTCATCACGGCGTGGGTGCCAAAAGGCCGCAGGGCATTGGCGATGCGCTGGTCATCGGTCGCTACGATCACGGCCCGGATTCGCCGACATTGTCGCACCCGGTCCACCACGTGCTGCACCAGCGGTCGCCCGCTGTCAGCCGCTAGCATCTTTGCCGGGAAACGGCTGGACCCGTAGCGCGCGGGGATGATCACCACTGCCGACACAAAGACTCCTGGAATCGGAAACCGCTCTGGCCGGGCGAAAATCGGCCAGACCGCAACTCAGGTATGGACAAGCAACTTAGTGCCCTTTGGCAGGGGTGTCAAATCGGTAGCATGGTCAACGCCGCGTCGGCCGCTCCGGAAGGACAGATGGAAGCATTCCAGCCCTCACGCTCCGTTCTCCCGATGCCGCCGCAGGACACCTCCGGTGCAGTGAGCCGGACTGATGGCGCAGGGGGATTGGCTGAAGGCTGACCTGCCTAAGTTACGGGGAATCCGCGACTCCTGACACCTGCGGGTATCGCAATCTTTCGGAAGTTCAGCTTTTTCAGGGTGCGGTGCTGCGTCGGCGGACACATCCCCTGCATTCTCCTGTCACGTCGTCGCCTGCATCAGCAAGAGGGACAGATGCCTCCGATAGGGTTCGCAAGCCAGTCGATGGCTTGCGGTCTCGCCGATCGTCC
>JAVQWE010000262.1:0-4617 GCA_033579175.1 Phycisphaerales bacterium
CCCCCCCCGCCCCCCCCCCCCCCCGCGCCCGCCCCCCGGCGGGGGGGGCGGGGGCGGGGTTCGACTCGATCGCCCAGAAACGGCTGTCTCCCACGAGGATACGATTCGACCCCTGCCGCAGCCACGTCTTTTCGGTAATGAAATTGCCCTGCTGCGGCGACGCAGAGGACGGTGGGTTGCCCCAATTCGTAATGAAACTTCGCTCACTCACGTTAGGGAACTGACCAATCCGGGGGTTGGTGGCCGAGAAGGTCGGCCACCAGGACATCCCGAAGCCCAGCTGATTGCGATTCGTGTCGTTGATGCTCGATTGGTAATAACCCAGCCATGCAGGGCAGCCCCAGAAGATACTTCGGCGGGCATCTGCCATTTCACTGCCAATGCTGGTCTGCGAGCCGATCTTGGACTTGGTGGCGTATCGGGCAAGATAGGTGAACCAGTAGGCACCCAGCCCGTCGGAGGTGGGGTAAGAGACGCCATCGACGATGTAAGTCCGTCCACTGGCGGGCTGCAATTGCGAGGGGGGAAACCAGCCTCTACTGTCCAGCGCATACATCCGGAAGGTGTTACCAATCTCGCGCAGGCCGGCAGCACACTTGACGGTTTCTGCGGCGCGGCGGGCATTCCCCAGCGCCGGCAGCAGAATCGACACCAGCAACGCAATGATTCCGATGACCACCAGCAGCTCAACCAGTGTGAACGCCCGACGTGTTGGCATGACGGGTGCCTCGCTCAAGGACCGGAGGTTCAAATTATATAAATTTACCGCCGGTCCCCGATGAGTCAAACAAAATCAGGGCCTCTTTCCGCACGGACGCATGCGAGCGAGCCGAGAACTGTGTTTAAATCCCGTCAAACATCGAAACTCACCCCTTGGGCAAGGGGCAGGTCGCGGCTGTAATTGATCGTGTTGGTCGCCCGACGCATGTATTGCTTCCAACTGTCGCTGCCGGATTCCCGACCGCCGCCGGTTTCTTTTTCGCCCCCGAACGCTCCCCCGATCTCTGCCCCACTGGTGCCGATGTTGACGTTGGCGATGCCGCAATCGCTGCCGGCGGGGGAGAGGAAAAGTTCTGCCTCACGAACATCAGAAGTGAAAATGGCGCTGGAAAGTCCCTGAGGAACTCCGTTGTGCAGGGCAATGGCCTGCTCGAGGGAGTCGTAGGGGAAGACGTAAAGGATCGGAGCGAAGGTCTCCCGCTGCACGATCGGCGCGGCTGGATCAATCTCCACGAGGCACGGACGGACGTAGAACCCCCCCGAAGGGACTCCTTCCGTGACCCGCCCCCCGCCGTGGACGCTCGCCCCGCATTCCCGCGCTTCGGCCAGTGCGCTCTCATAAGCGAGGCAGGCGGCTTCATCGATCAGCGGACCGACCAGCACCCCTGGTTGTCGCGGGTCGCCGATCCGCAGCCGCTGGAAAATGGCCACCAGACGACGGACCACCTCCTCATACACCGACCTGTGGACGATCAGCCGGCGCAGGGTGGTGCACCGCTGACCGGCAGTGCCGGCGGCGGCGAACGTGATGGCGCGTACGGCCAGTTCCAAATCAGCACTGGGTGCCAGAATCATTCCGTTGTTGCCGCCCAGCTCCAGCAGGGTGCGGCCGAGCCGGGATGCGACGATCTGAGCCACGGCACGCCCCATCCGAACCGACCCGGTGGCAGAAATCAGCGGCACCTTCGGCGAACGGGCCACCGACTCACCGATTTCCCGCCCCCCGATCAGCAGGCAGGAAATCTCCTCGGGAATGCCCGGATCGTTCATTTCCCGGATCGTCTCCAGCAGCAGATTCTGGCAGGCAACGGCGGTAAGGGGGGTCTTTTCACTGGGTTTCCATAGAACAGCATCCCCGCAGACCAGGGCGATCATGGCGTTCCAGGCCCAGACGGCGACCGGAAAGTTGAACGCCGTGATCACCCCCACCGGGCCAAGCGGATGCCATTGCTCCATCATTCGATGGCCGGGGCGTTCAGAGGCGATCGTCAGGCCATATAGCTGCCGCGAGAGGCCGACGGCGTAATCGGCGATGTCGATCATTTCCTGCACTTCGCCGGCGGCTTCAGAAACGATCTTCCCGGCCTCGAGAGTAACCAGCGCCGCCAGGTCGGCCTTGCGGGCACGGAGTTTCTCGCCATATCGTCGCACCAGCTCACCCCGGCGCGGCGCGGGTACCAGACGCCACTTCAGAAACGCCTGTTGAGCAGCCTCGACGGCGTCGGCGACATCCTCGGCGGTGGCGCTGGCAATCCGGGCGTGTGTCGCGCCGTCTATGGGGGATCGGGCGACGATGGGGACGCCGGCCGTCTTGCGCCACGCGCCACCGATCGCGCAACCGGACTGTTCCTGACTGATTCTGAGTTTGTTGAGGATTTCCGCAGGCATGGCACATTCCATCTGCTTCAAACCGCGATGCGCCGCAAGGTGCCGCCACCGCGCAGGTCGCAGGATCGACCATCATCAGAACAGGCTCTGAACCAGAACGCCTGAGTCACAGCGACCACGACCGCCCTCACGCTCGGCCGGTGCATCTGCGGTCGAGAACCCTGTTCAGAGCGACCGGCCATAAACGCTGCCGAACCGATTGTCGAGGAAGTCCTTCAGATTCACATCTTCCTGCCGCACGAAGCCCTGCTTCGGCAGCCTGCCGGCAAAGTGCAGGTCCAGGCAGGCCATGACTCCCGCAGCGGTGGCGATCTGAATGGCCGTACTGCGCATTCCGAAGAATTCGCCGGCGTAGATTTTGCGCACATCGGTGGCCTGCAGGTATTGATCGTTTTTCCAACCCTTGACCATGCAGAAGGTGATGACCTTATCCTGTTCCGTCGCGGGGATGGCGCGTTCGAAGATTCGTTTGAGGGTATCGCGGTCGCTGTTCATCTGCAGGTCGTTCATCAGAAAAGCCATCAGGTCGCGATGGCCGGGGTAACGCACGGTTTTGTAATCCAGGTTACGCACCTTGCCGGCATAGGTGTCGCAGAGGTCGCCCACGCCACCGGAGGTATTGAACGCTTCATACTCAACTCCCTCGAGCGAGAAACGCTCATAACCCTCCAGCGGCACGATGTCCGTGTGCAATCTGCCGTTGACGATGGCTTTGCACGGCTGGCCATATTCGTTGATCAGGCCGTCGATGCTCCAGGTGAGGTTGTATTTCAGGGGATTGGCCGGGTGTAACGGCAGCGCGCCGACGCGAAGCCGGATTTCGTCGAGTCGGTCGAACTTCTGTGCCAGTGCGTTGCCACAGATGCCGATGAACCCCGGGGCCAGCCCGCATTGAGGCATGAAGATCTGGCCGGGCCGCGCCTCCCGCGCCGCCGATCGGACCGCCTCGGTATGGGCCACATCTTCAGTGAGGTCAAAATAGCTCACTCCGGTTGCCAGCGTCGCCGGAAGCACATGCTTATTGAACTGATACGGCAGGGCGGAAACGACTGCCTGCTGTTGCTTCATCGCCCCCACCAGGGCGGCTTCGCTGGAGACATCCAGCTTCTGCACCCTCACCCGCGGCAAGCCGGCGATTGAGGTCAGGTGCGCTTCGTTCACATCGCAGGCGAAAAGCTCGTAATCGCCGGCGGTGGAAAGGTAGGTGGCGATGGCCTTGCCGATCTTGCCGGCGCCCAGAAGCAGGACACGATGCATGTTGGTTGGTTCCTTCTGCCAGCAACTCATCTTACCATTGGAATGATGAACCACCAAGGCAGCGTCATCCCCGGCCGCGTCGCCTCCGAAGCTGAGCAGGTGCGCAGGCGGCTTGAAATCCGTGTCCTCTGCCTCTCGGCCGTGCTGATTCTGCATCTCTGCGCGGTTGTTTGCGCGCAGAACTTCCGGTTCATTCACACGTCTGACACGCATGTGAATCCGCACCGCACTCAGGACAGCAACGCGGCGCGCAACGAGGAGCTTTTCCGCGAGATCAGCGGCCTGCAGCCACGGCCGGCGATGGCAATCAATACCGGTGACGTCGTCGAAGTCGGCAGCCAGCTTGAGTACGCCCTGCTGCGCGAAAGACTCAAATCGATGACGGTGCCCTGTTATCACACTCCCGGTAATCATGACACCCGCTGGAACCCCCTGGGCAAGGAAGGCTTCGTTCGCGGCACCGGGCAACCGCTGTTTCAGCACATCGAGCACGAGGGAGTTCACTTCTTTCTGCTGGACTCCACTGTGCTGCTGGAGCATTGGGGACATATCAGCCAGCAACAGTTGGATTGGCTCCAGCGCGAGCTTGACAGAATCGGACCGGAACCGCCCGTGGTCCTGGCATTTCATCATTGGATCGGCCGGGACAAAGTGCAGGTGGACAACGAACAGGACCTGATCGACCTGGTCGAGCCCTACAACGTCGTCCTGTGGCTGAACGGGCATGGGCACAGCGACCTGCTGTGGAACATCAACGGCGCTCCTGCGATCATGCAGAAGGGGCTGTATCAGGGTAGTTATGGCGTGATCGACGTATCACCGGACCACATGGCGATCACGCGGCGACATCTGGCCGGAACGCCAGCGCGCAACGAGCTGATCCGCGACAAGTCCGTTCCTGAATCCCGCGAAGTGGTCTGGACCCCGGTCGGGCAGTTCCCGATGCGCCGCCCCGCGCCGCCGCAATGGTCG
>JAVQWE010000263.1:0-4573 GCA_033579175.1 Phycisphaerales bacterium
AGGGTCAAGGGCAAGAATGAGCCGATGCCCATTTTTGAGCTGATGGGCCATGCGGAGCTGCGCGATACGGAAACGGGGTGGCTGGCGACGCGTTTCGAAGAGGCATTCCGGCTCTATCGCCTTCAGCGGTGGCAACAGGCCGAAGCGATCCTGCTTGAGTTGTTGGCCCGCTTCCCCGAAGATGGTCCTTGTAAAGCGTATCTGGAGCGCATCGGGCAATACCGGATCAACCCGCCGCCGGTGGATTGGGATGGCGTGTATGTTGCCCAGTCAAAATAGGAGAAGAACATGCGAATTACCTGGTCGCTGGTCGTTCTGGCATGCGCGTCGGTGGCGGCGGCGGATACGGTAACGGCTGAGAAAAGCACAAACCTCCGCCGGGACAAGAACACCATGAGTCCCGTGGTAGCGCCGGTGGCCAAGGGGCAGAAGCTCCCCGTGATCAAGCGCGAGGGCAAATGGATCTTTGCCGAAAGTCAGGGCAAACAGGGCTGGGCGGCTGAATCGTGGCTGAAGGCCGACGCAGGCATGGGACGAGGTGCGGCGAATCTGGCGGCCCTGCTTTCAGGCGACGCTCAAGCAGGTCCGGCCGGGGAGGGGGCGGCGGTCAGTGGTCTGGAGCCGCTGACGATGCGGATCGCGCGCGATTCCGGTCAGGATGCTTCGGGAATCGATCGACTGATCCGGCTGCGCGAGAACCTGATCAGCAGCGGCGAATTCGAGAGATTCACCCGCGAGGGGAATGTCGGACCGGGCCGGCAACCATGACCTGCCGCCGCGACGTGGCTGTCTCCGGTGCACGTCGGTCCGCCAGAACGCGCGATTCTGCAGGCGGCGGGGGAGACTCTGACGCATGGCAAACGCTGATCCGCCGTCCAAGCCGCAGCGGGGGCTGCTGATTCTCCTGCTGGTGGCGCTGGGTCTGCGCCTTGCCTGGGGGCTGTCGCAGCCGGTTGAGGAAGATGCGATGTTCCGGTCGCTGCCGGATCAGCGGGATTACCTGCTGCTGGGGCGAAGCCTGCTGGATCGCGGCACGCTGGCGATGACCGATCCACGATTCGGAGAAGAGGTTCGTGCCTTCCGGCCGCCGGGTTATCCGATTTTCGTGGCGATCTGCGGCGGACACGTGCGAACCGTGCGGGTCGTGCAGGCTCTGCTTGATACCAGCACGGTGCTGGCGGTCGTGCTGCTGGGCAGCAGGTGGATGAGCCCTGCGGCCGCGCTGCTGGCCGGGTGGATTGTCGCGGTGCATCCGTTTCTGGTGTTCTTCACTTCGCTGGTGCTGACGGAAACGGTCTTCACGGCGTTTCTGGTCTGGGGCATGACCCTGCTGGCCTGCAGCGGTCAGGGGCCGCCCAGTCCGCGCAGCAGCCCTCGGTGGTGGGTGGGTCTGGCATTGCTGGCAGCGGCGGTGAACGTTCGGCCGACGGCGGCGCCACTGGTGGCAATCCTTGCGGTGTCGGCAGCGTATCTGCTGAAGCGCGACGTAGGCGGCAGGGCCGTGTGGATGTCTGTTGCGGGTGTGGCGGTGACGGCCGGGGCGCTGCTCCCCTGGGCGGTGCGAAACCGGTTTGTCCTCGGTGAATGGGTTTGGACCAGCACGAACAGCGGATTCACGTTGTACGATGGGCTGCACCCGGCCGCGGACGGGTCGAGCAACCAGAGCTTCGTATTCCAGCACCCGGAACTGGCGACACTGGATGAGGTGGGCCGATCCCGTCATCTGGCGGGTCTGGCCCGTCGTTGGGCCTGGGAAAACCCCGCCGACGTGGCGCGCCTGGCCGTGCGAAAGCTGCTGCGGACTTGGAGCCTCTTCCCGCTCAGTCAGGAATACGGGGGTCGCTTGTCGTATGTCATTGCTGGCACAGGGTTTACGTTGCCGTTTTTCCTGCTGGTGCTGGCTGGAACAGCCGTCGGCCGGCTGCCCGCGGCGGCGAAGGTTTTTCTGCTGTTGCCGGCGATATACTTCAGCGTCGTGCACGCAGTGACGGTGGGGAGCCTCCGATACCGCCTGCCGGCCGATCCACCGATGGCGATTCTGGCCGCGGCCGCCGTGGCGCGCAGCCGCATCTTCGATCGCAACCAGACCTCTGATGCGTGACGCTTTCCCATCTTCTGCCGCGGGGATGCGCCTTCCCGGCAGCGTCTGCCCGATTCCCCGGTTGATTTCACCGTGGCGCCATGTGACGTCGCTGCTGCTGCTGCTGCTGTTCGGGGGCGTGAGCGTGGCGTATTGGTTCATCACCCGCCCGGACCGGGTTCGGAGCCAGACGATCGCCTATCTCGAACAGATCACAGGGGCGCGGGTGCAGGTTCAGCACGCGGCGCTGACGATTTTCGACGGTCTGCGCCTGGAGGGGGTGCGGATTCATGTCGAATCGCCGGAAGCCGAGGATTCCACGCTGTTGACAGCGGAGAAGCTGCAGATTCGGCCGAACCTGGCAAAGTTGCTGCGAGCGAAGATTGAAGCTTCGTCGATTCTGGCGCTCCGTCCGCGGCTTTACCTGGTGGAGAACGTCGATCGCGGGGATTGGAACTGGGCTCGTCTGGACAGATCGGGCGGCAGCAGCGCGGCCCCCGGTGAGCCGTATCGAATCCGCACGCTCCCGGCAATCCGTGTGCGCGATGCGCAGGTGCGTTATGGCCGCATCGAACAGGGGAAGTGGACCACAACCGGCACGATGTCCCTGGAGGCTCACTTCACCCCCCTGGAAGGAACCGAGGGTTACGAGTTCAACCTGCAGAGCCGCGGCGGCACGGATCGGCTCGGGCCGCTCGCCAGCGGGTCGGTTCAGTTGAATCCGCTTCGGGTTCGCGCCCGCATGATGAACGTTTCTTTTGATCGCGACATGCGGGTGATGCTGCCGGAGCAGATTCGGCAGTGGTGGCGGCGGCATGAGCTGTCGGGAAAGGTTCATATTCCGGAGCTGACATTTTCTCCCGGCCCGGCCGGCAGGCAGAACTTCCGGGCGGAGGTGGCGCTGGAAAAGGTGCGGGTTCTGTTCCGTCCTGAGCAGATTCAGAGCACCGACGAACTGTGGCGGCGGGCCGCACTGGGTGAGATGTTTGACCTGCTTTCGGCTGGCGGCGCCAATGCCGGCCGCTGGGTGAGTCGTGCCAGGGAACTGATCGAGCCTGAGCCGATTCAACTGGAGGACGCGCAGGGTGCCTTCGTGTTTACCGAGGAAGGGATCGAACTCCGCAATCTCATCGGCAAAGTCGAAGAGAACGCGATCCGGATCAACGGGCGCGTGGCGGGATACTCGGTCGGCGCGCCGCTGGATGTGCGGATCGAGTCACTGCCGGGTGCGGATATCCACCTGCCCCCGGAGCCGCGATGGATCAACTCGCTGCCACCGGCGGCGCGAGAGACCTATGACCATCTGCGCCCGCGCGGCGCTGCCCGGTTCCATGTACATCTGCAACGCTTCAGCCCTGGCGGAAAAGTAGAGGCCCGCGGCCAGATCGACATCGTCGAAGGCGGTTTCACGTTCGACCGGTTCCCCTACCCGGTCGAGCGCGCGACGGGGCGGATCACCTTCGGACCTGACGGGAGTGGCGGCCGTGACACCCTTGAACTGACCAATCTGACGGGCTTCGGAGTGATGGAGGGTCCGAATGCCCGCTCGCCCGTGACCATCTCCGGAATCATCAGCCCGCTTTCTCCGGATGCGGGTGTGCAGATCATCATTCGTGGCAGAAACATTTCCAGCGAACCGGCGCTTATGCGGGCTTTTCCGCCTGCGACGCGGCGGGCACTAAGGTACCTGGACGCCCCCGGCGCGGGCCAGTGGCCGCGGTTTACCGGCGATTTTGTCTGCACTGTTCACCGACCGGAAGGACCGCGACGGAGCTGGACTACGGAAGTGGATATTGACATTCACGACGGCGAAGGCGCCCTGGTGGCGTTTCCGTATCACCTCAGCGAGGTGCAAGGCCGGTTGCGGGTCCGCAAGGATCACGTTGACATCGACGGGGCAACAATGAACCGCGACGGCGTGACGGTCGTCATTGACGGGCGCGTGGCCTGGGATGATGACGAGCAATCCTCGCCGGGCCACCCTCCGCAGATTCGCCCGTTCCTGCGGATCAAGGCGCAGAATGCCCCGATTGACGCGAATCTTCTGGGCGCGCTGCCGGCAACGCATCGGGAGTGGCTCCGCCGGCTGGGTGTGACCGGACGGTTCGATCTGGAAGGCACCGTGGGGGACGCGCCGCACGCCGGCTTCGCCGGTGACCCGACGCCGTTCCAATTCTCCATCCACCTGAAGGACGCAGCGCTCTGGCCGATCGACGGCACTTTCGCCGTCGATCGCATCGCCGGTCATCTGGAGCTGGAACCGCAGAAGCTCACGCTTCGCTCGCTTCACGGCCGGCGCGGCGACGCTGAAATCGTGGCTGCCGGAAGCATTGCCTGGCCGAACGATCAGCCGCGCGTCGACTTGTCGGCCAAGGCCACCGACTTGCGGCTTGACAGCGCACTGTATCAATCCCTTCCGGAGGCGGCGAAGGCCGGTTGGGATGCCATCCGTCCGGAAGGGACGGTGGACGTGTCGCTGGAGTATTCCGGTGG
>JAVQWE010000264.1:0-4558 GCA_033579175.1 Phycisphaerales bacterium
CTGGCGCCGGGAGGCGCTGGGAGAACCCCTATGCAGGCTTCTGCAGGGCAAAACCACGTTGGAAATGGTCTGGAGGGAGGGTCACTTGCGTGGCCAGTGAACCCTTGAAATCTCATCGGGGAGAATTCCTCATGCAGCCGGTCAGACAACCCGGCAACAACCTCTCAGCCGGTCGGGGTGCGCTGGCCGGGGAATTGCCACGATCTGCGCCCCATGTTGCGCGTGGCGCAGGGGCATTCTGTTTCGCGGGCGTCGCGCCTTTCCGCAGGCGCTTGCCGGGGGCCGAATCCGCCTCTACGATCCCCGACCCAATCGACAAAAAGGACGTGTTGCCATGAAGATTCTGGTCGCCGACAAGCTGGCCGATGAGGGACTGGCCTACCTGAAGGACTGCGGCTTCGAGTACGAAGTGAAGATCGGCCTGAAGGAGGAGGAGCTGGCCGCAGAGGTGGGAAAATATGATGCGTTGATCGTCCGATCCGGGGCGAAAGTGACGGCGCGCGTGCTCGAGCGCCCCGGGGCGCTTCGCGCGATCGCCCGGGCCGGTGTGGGGGTGGACAACATCGATCTGGATGCGGCGACGGCCAAGGGCATCCTGGTTCTGAACACGGCCGAGGCATCCACCCTATCCACCGCCGAGCATGCTTTGGCGCTGATGTACGCCCTGGCCCGGAAAATCCCGCAGGCGCATGCGGCGTTGCGCTCCGGCTCGCTCGACTGGAAAAAACGCAGCGTTTATCAGGGCACGCAGCTTGCCGGCAAGACCCTGGGTGTCGTGGGAATGGGACGAATCGGGCGCACCGTCGCCAGCCGCGCTCTGGCCATGGAAATGACGGTGCTGGGCTTTGATCCGTTTTTCCCTGCGGAAACGGCGCTGGACGGGAAAGTCCGGCTGGTGAAGGATTTCGATGAGTTTCTTTCGCAGCTTGACCTGATCACGTTCCACGTTCCCGGGGGGGAAAGCACCCGGCACCTGCTCAACCGCGAGCGATTGTTCCATCGGTGCAAGCCGAATCTGCTGGTGATCAACGACGCGCGCGGGGAGGTGGTGGATGAATTCGCGCTGGCCGACGCGCTGCGGGAAAAAAAGATCGCCGGAGCGGCCATCGACGTGTATCAGACCGAGCCACCGCCGAAGGATCACCCGCTGTTCGGTCTGGAAAACGTGGTTCTGACACCCCACCTGGGCGCCAGCACCGACGAGGCGCAAACGGCGGTGAGTGTCGATGCCTGCAAGGCCATCGTGGCCTATCTCAACACCGGTGAAATCCGCGGCGCCGTCAACGCCGGGGGAATCCGGCTCGATCTTGCTCCCGACGAGGCGCCGTTTGCGAAACTGGCGGTGCGGATCGGACGTCTGCTCAGTGCCTACAGCGACGGTGGCTACAAGGCGATCACCCTGCGCGCCTCCGGCACCCGTGCCCCGCGGCTGATGAACACCCTGCTTCGTCTGGCGACGGTGGAACTGCTGGATCCGCACCTGGATACGCCGGTGAATGTCATCAATGTCGAACACCTTGCCCGCAGCCGCGGAATCGAGCTGGTGCAGGTGCACGAACCGAACCCCCCGGCGGGACTGGTGGGCGATATCGTGGGAATCCGCGTCGAACTGCCCAATGGCGAGAGCCATCGCATCCTCGGCACTGCCTATGCCGACGGCCTGCCCAGAGTGCTGCGCATCGACAACTTCGAGATGGACATGATCCCCGAGGGACAGATGGTGGTGATCGAAAACAAAGATCAGCCCGGGATGATCGGCGCCGTCGGTACGACCTTCGGCGACGCCGGCGTCAATATCGCCGACATGACGATTACACGCGAAATCAAACCCGACGGCACCGCCCATGCCCTGATGCTGTTGAAGGTCGATTCCCCGCCCGGACCGCAGGTCATTGCGAAGCTGCGCGATCATCCCGGCATCATCCGACTGCGAACGGTGACACTGCCCCCCCGGCAGGCGTGATGCCCGCCGAACCCGGAATCAACCTACCCCTTCACAGGAGCCGGTGCAGGAAACACACCATGAGCGTTGCCCCGATCGCAAAACTCTGCTGGCTTGCCCTGGCGGCGATCGGGGTGGGGGCAGCGCTGCTGGGGATCGAAGACCCGGTCCTTGCACGGGGCGCGGCGCTGGCGTGGCTGTGTCTGGTGCTGTGGCTCTCGGAGCTGATTCCGTTGTATGCCACCACGATGATTCTGATGGCCGGGGCCGCGCTGCTGCTGGCGCCTTTGCGTCCGGGGGATTTCGCGCTCCACCACATCCTCGCGTGGTCGGCGCAGCCGGTGATGGCACTGTTCTTCGGGGGTTTTGCGCTCTCCGTGGCCGGCGCCAAGTACGGACTGGATTCGCACGTGGCCTCGTGGATGCTGCGGCTCGCACGGGGCAGCCGGGCAGCGCTGCTGGCGACGGTCATGCTGGGCACGGCCCTGCTTTCGATGTGGATGTGCAACATCGCTGCCGCCGCCATGATGATCGCGACGCTGCATCCGATCCTCGATCAGGCCCGGCAGGAAGCGCGCTTCCGGCAGGCGCTGCTGGTGGGAATTGCCTTTGCGGCCAATCTGGGGGGTATGGGAACCCCGATCGGGACGGGCCCGAATCTGATTGCCATCGGTGCCGCGGCGCGGTTCTATGAAATCTCGTTCCTGCATTGGGTGCTGTTTGCCACACCACTGGTACTGCTGATGCTGGCGCTGGCGTATGCGCTGCTGGCCGCTCTGCATGGCGTGCGCGGGCGCGTGGCAATTCAGGCCATTCCCGTCAGATCGCTGGCGCGGCGCGGATGGATCGTCGTGGCGATCTTCGCCTGTGCCATCGGTCTGTGGCTCACCGAACCGCTGCACAGCATTCCGGCCCCCGTGACGGCGCTGATTGTGTCGGCGGTGCTGTTTGCCGGCCGGCTGCTGGATGCCTCCGACATCGGCAGGATCGAATGGGACACGCTGATGCTCATCGCCGGGGGATTGACGCTGGGAGAGTTGTTTTCCCGAACCGGGCTGGCCGATGTTCTGGCCACCGCCGTGCAGTGGAGCGCGCTGCCCCGGGTGATGATGACGTTCGGATTCGTCTTCGCCTGCGCGCTGCTGGCGGCTGTCGCATCCAACACCGCCGCCGCCGCCATGTTGATCCAGATCGGACTGTCGATCGTGCCCGAGGCGCATTTCGCCGTACTGGTGGCGCTTGGAGCCTCGATGGGAATGCCGTTTGTCATTTCCACCCCTCCCAACGCTCTGGCCTACGGGCAAGGTGGCCTGCAGCCGGCGCACCTGGCCATCCCGGGAACCATCCTGATGCTGGTGGGTTGCGCACTGCTGGCGATCACAGGTCCGACGGTGCTGCGATGGATGGGGGTTCCGTGATCGGCACGCCAACACGTCCTGCAGGCGCTGGGACCGGCCCGAGCCTCGTTGGGGCCGACCCCGAAAGCGCCGGGAGGCTGCGGCTCGCCTGTCGTCGTGTTCGGATGACGGGTAACATTCCGCGTATGACTGAAGTGGACGTCGAGCAGACCGACATTGTGATCAAGCTCTTCGAGACCCCCCCGCCGCAGCGCGATGCCGAATGGCTCAAGGCATTCCTGGCGGCCGTCCCGACGGCGGCGTTCGCCATGCGCGAAGGGGAGGAAGTTTTCACCGGTCCCGACGGCTTTCCCTATCTGCGATTGAGCATCCCGCCTCTCGACACCGAGTTCCGCGCGTTTTCCATCCGGCACCTGCTTGAAAGAGCGCTGGAGAGTGGCGTCGGTGCGGCGATTTTCCCCGAGGATCAGAGCCAGCCGTTGTGGGTATTCACCTACGGGAACCTGCTGTCGTACAGAATCTGCAGGCAATTTGACGCTCGCTCCCCGCAACCGCCTCCGACGGTGCCGCCCGACCAGCAGCAGGTGATGATCTCGCAACCCAGCGAAGAGTTCCTCCCCACCGTGGCACGAAAGGTGATTCGAAAGTATCTTTCACTCAATGGCGTGGGGTTGCCGGCGATGTTCCTGCTGAACGATCCCTCCCGCCACCCGCCGCAGCAGCTTGTGTTCAACCTCTTCCGCGAAAACTACCAGAGCCAGGAGCATTTCAACGACCTGTGCTACCGCCTCACCTGGTACCTGCCTCCCCACTATGGATTCATCGTCGTGCCCAAAGGCCATCCGCAATTCGAGCAGGCGTTCGTCCGGTTATGACCGCCGGTCCAGCAAACGGAAAGTTCCACTTCAGCTGGAGGGAGGGATCACATCGGCTCTTCTTTCTCCGTGCGGTCGTACATTTCCAGAAGCTTTTCCTTGTCGAAGATCATTTCCTGCCGGGTCAGGCCGACGATGTCGTAGACGTGAGTAAGTTCGATCGCATCCACCGGGCAGGCTTCCTCACACATTCCGCAGTAAATGCAGCGCAGCTCGTCAATATCGAACTTGGCGGGATACTTCTCGCGGTCGGGCCAGGGAGATTCTTCGGCCTCAATGTGAATGCAGTGTGCCGGACAGGCGGTGGAACACATGAAGCAGGCCACGCATTTGACACGCCCCTCTTCGTCCTTGTTCAGCCGATGCACACCCCGATAGGTGCG
>JAVQWE010000265.1:0-4557 GCA_033579175.1 Phycisphaerales bacterium
CAACCAGGGTGCCCAGGGTCACCATGCCTTGAAACCGCAGCAGGTTCCTCACGAGCAGGTTGTACATGCTGAGCATGAGTCCCCAGATCCCCAGAAAATAGACGATCGGTCCGATGAGCAGCAGCACCAGGGGCACCAGGTAACCGCGCCCGCATTGGATCATCACGCTGATGACGCGGTCGGGACGCATGTTGTAGATCGTGCCGCTGGTCATGCTGGTCAGCAGCGCCGCGGGAAAGATCATGGCGCCCCACAGCCCGGTGATGGCGACTGCGACGAGCTTGCCTTGGGAATCGGGCATCGCCAGCAGAGTGATGCCCAAAGGCGCGTATGCGAACACGAACGCCGTACAGATTCCAGCCAGGGGATCCCAGAAGTCTTCCTGAAAGCTGACTGAACCCAGCGGGCGGGGCAGTTCGTCCAGGTCTCCCGGACCGGTCTCCTGCACGACCTTCCCATAATGGGCGGCCAGCATCAGCATGATCCCCGCCGGGACAAACGCGAAGAAGAGCAGGCCCCCGATGACGGGTATCAGCGTTACCTGCAGGATCAGATGCACCAGGAAGATGATGACGATGACCAGCAGATTCTGCGGCTGAAACATGCGAAGACCAATCGCCAGGGGACCGGGACCGGCAGGTTCGGGCCTGACGGCGTAGGTGAGCACCGGCGTAGCCACCGGGATCGTGGCAGGGTCGCGCGCCGGTTGGGGGTCGGGCTTGAGGCGAATGGCCTCGATCAGCTCCCCCGTGATCGGATCATATTTCGGTGTGCCCGGGAGTTCGCTTTCAGGAGTTGAAAGCGGAATCTCTTCCACTCCGGCTTTTCGCACATCGTCCAACGTGGGTCGAAGGTCGATGGCGCGGCCGGATTCGTCAAAGCGCTCGCGGGTGAAAGCCTCGGTGAGCCGGCGCAGCCGATCGGGTTCTTCGGGCGAATCGGGGCTGGAAATTCTGAATCCCCCTTCCGGATCGAGGTTCTGCAGGTCCGAGAGCGTCGGGATGTCGTTGAGCCGGCCGCATCGGGGGCATTGGATCAGCCCGCCAGCCTCTTCGTCGGCGACGCTGATTTCCTGCGAGCAATGGCACCGGAAGACAATCATTGCAGCAGGTTTCCTCTGTCCTGACGGTCGGTGGTGGACAACTCGATCGCTGTTTGAGGCGCTGCCGAAGCCTCCCTACAATCGCCCGCACCGCCGCCGAAAGGATTCTCCCATGTTCTGCCGTGTCACCGCAATCCTGTTGATCTGTTCCGTTGCCGCCGCCCAGGAGCCGGGCAATCCGGAAGAATTGCGGAAACTGTACCACGACGCTCTGGCCCAGTTAAAAGCCGCCCAGGATCGCAAGAACGAGCTGGCGGCGGAGAACGAGAGGCTCTCGGCGCGAGTAAGTGAGCTGGAGCAACAGCTGGCGCGCTGTTCGGCGGAGTCGATGGATTTTGCCGAGCGCACCTGGTTTTTGCGATCGCATTACGCGGCTTGGCAGCAGTTCATCCAGCGATACCCGCGACTGAAGCTGCAATGGGAAGCATTTCTCCGGGCCGACACGTTCGACATACCCACGACGCTGCCGGAGCTTGAAAGCGGGCAAATCAACTGAAAGCCGCACGCCCTCGCAACGGCTTCTGACCGGCCGCAGCCTCGAGTCCTCAAGCCGTTCGGTGCGAACGGATCCAGATTCTCCCCGCGCGCAGCTTGCCTGCGGACTCGAAAGCTCGAATTGCCGAGGAGATCGCGTCAACGGCCTCGTGGCGCCCCCATGGCCCGGCAGCATCCTGCCTGAAAATAACAAAACCCGCCTTTGGCGGGTTCCATGCCCAGGACAGGATTTGAACCTGCACGATGTTACTCGCCGCCACCTCAAAGCAGTGCGTCTGCCAATTCCGCCACCTGGGCGACGAACAAATTATATCGCAGTCCCGCGCCGCCGGGCAAGTCCGCCATGGCTGAGAGGCCCGGCCAAGGGGATGGCGGGCTGGAAACGGTTCCTGACGTTGCACAGGCGGGAGATCAATCTGCGGCGAGCCAGCGTGGTGCCTGGGGTGAGCCGCATCGATCCGATGCAGGCGCCGCGCTGATTAGGCCTGCCGCTACGGGGTTTTGACGGGATCCCTGGCTTTCGTAGATTATCAGGGGATGCACATCCCGCTGAAGATGGACGACGTTGAGGCGATCGTGCATCTCCTGGGGAACGTGGCGGGCATGGAAGGCCCGATCGTGGAGCGGCGGCGTGCGCTCATGGAGGGTGTGTGCGGCCTGATTGGATGCGATGCCTGGGTGTGGGTGCATGAACGGTTTGACCCGCAAACCGGACAGGGAGTGTTTTTCAGTGTTCTGGACGGGGGCTTCGCCACGGAGCAAGACCGTTTCGATTACTTCAGAGCTTCGATGCAGCCGAAACTGCAGAAGCTCTACGCGCCGGTTTTTCTCGACGCGGTGCGGCGGCGATTGACGCATTTCACCTGGACACACGAACAGATTCTCCCGGATCATCTTCGTGATCGGCCGGAGCTGGCGCACTATGCTCGCGAAGGCAGGTACGAACCGTGCATGTGGTCGATCTACATGCTGTCGGATACCACGCTCAGCGGAATCGGCGTTCTGCGCCAACGGGACCGACCGCCGACGGGCGATCGCGAGCGCGCCATCGTGCACCTGATCCTCAGCCAGGTGGACTGGTTGCATCGCGCCGGCACCGATGTGCCGGCCAACCAGGCAGGGATGCCTCAGCTTTCCGGACGGCAGCGGGAAGTGTTGTTCCTGCTTTTGGGGGGGCAATCCCGCAAGGAAATTGCCCGGCGATTGCAGCTTTCTTCAAACACGGTGGCAGATCATATGAAGTCCCTGTATCGCCTGTTTGCCGTGAGGTCGAAAACGCAATTGCTGAGCCGATTCATCGCCGGAGAAACGCAACGCAAAGCCGTCCCCGATCCCCCGTCGGGCCGCCCCGGGGTTGCGGATGAAGTGCAGCCCGGCAGCCGCACGGATGATCGCTCTTCGGAAGCGTCATTCGGCTGAGGCTGCGGTCTTCCTTGACACTCTCTCTGGGTTGGGACGAGAGGGTCTTGAACCGACGTACATATTGTGCGGACAACCCAACGCGAGGAGACGCTCGACCCGATCCATCGGCCGTCGCGGCGATGCCATGAGTTCGACGTTGTCCGGAGCGACTCTAACCTCACGGAACAGGTGCATTCGGCTCTTTCAATCGCGTCAGCCCCTGAGGCGCCGGGCAGTTTCTTACAGAGGCTACGCCGATTCCTGCGCCGGAGGAATTGTCGTGCAGGTGGGAATCAGTCGATTCTGGCTCTAAATCGTTGTTGGCAGATGCATCCCGCCGGCAGGATTCTTCGCAGGGCGGCCGACGCGCTACGCCGTCGGCTGAAAGTCGGTGGGGTCGGCACCCGTCGTGGATGTGCTGCCGGCAAGCTGCCGGACCGCATACGCGATGGTGACATGATCGTTGCAGCCGATCACGCTCAAATCTCCCCCATGCGCGGGGTGGGAGAAGCGGGCCATCAGCTGGTCGAGACGGTGGTTGGCCGCGCGAATGGCTTCCGGGGGAACCTCGCCACTTTCGGCCGCGTCGATCAGCCGATCGATGGCGCGGTGCTGCAACGCGTGATCGTGGCAGATCATGAAGACATCAACACCGGCGGCGATTCCCCGGAGGATGGCCTGTTCCACGCCGTAATGTTCGGCGATGGCTCGCATCTCCAGATCGTCGGTCATCACGACTCCCTCAAACTTCAATCGGCGGCGCAGGATGCCGTCGATGATCTTCTGGCTCATGGTGGCCGGGAAATCCGGGTCAATCTGGCTGTAAATCACGTGAGCCGTCATCATCGCCGGCACTCCGGCGCGCACGGCCGCGGCGAAGGGCACCAGCTCTACCTGTTCCAACCGCTCGATCGACAGATCGAGCACCGGCAACGTGTAATGACTGTCGCTGTTGGTATCCCCATGGCCGGGAAAATGCTTGGCACAGGCCGCCACACCCGCCGACTGAAGTCCTTGTGCCAGGGCCAGCCCCATGGTTGTGACCACCTGCGGGTTGGAGCCGAAAGAGCGGTCTCCGATCACCGGGTTGCGGGGGTTGGTGTCGACATCCATCACCGGGGCAAAGTCCATGTCGATATTGACCGCACGAAGCTCCTTCCCCAGCACCAGCCCCACGCTGCGCGCCAGGTCAATGTCGTTGACGCGCCCGACATCGCGCATCGGCGGGATGTCGGTGAACCGGCCTCGAAGACGCATGACGCGCCCGCCTTCCTGATCGATGGCAATCAGCACCGGTCGCCCGGCTCGTCGTTTGATCTCACCGCACAGCCGGGCCACCTGCTCGGGGGATTCCACATTGCGTTTGAACAGCACGACGGTGGCCACGCCACGGTCCAGCAGCCACATCAGATCGTCCGTGATCTGCGTTCCGTGGAAACCCACGCCGAACAGTCGCGCAACCGAGCGGTCGAGATCGAGTTTACTCATCACCTTCTGCCTTCAGTTCGGTTGCGTACGTGCAGAGCTCCGGACTTTTGAAGCCCCGCGGATCACGTATC
>JAVQWE010000266.1:0-4546 GCA_033579175.1 Phycisphaerales bacterium
TCATGCTCATTTTCGTGCCGCTTCTGCACGCCCATGACCACGTCGCCGTACATCTGGACGAATCGGCGGTAGCAGTCCCAGGCAAACCGACCGTTCTGCGTGGCGTTCTTCAGGCCTTCGACGGTCTGATCGTTCAGCCCGAGGTTGAGGATGGTATCCATCATGCCGGGCATGCTGTCGCGGGCACCGGAACGCACCGCCACCAGCAGCGGGTTGGTGCGGTCGCCAAACTTCTTGCCCAGAGACTTTTCCAGCCGGGCGATGGCTTCGTGCACCTGTGGCATCAGGTCCGGGGGGAATTTGCGTCCATTCTTGTAATAGTGGGTGCAGACTTCGGTGGTGATCGTGAAGCCCGGAGGCACCGGCAGGCCGATCCGCGTCATCTGCGCCAGGTTGGCACCTTTGCCCCCGAGAAGTGCTTTCATCGAGCCGTCGCCATCGGCGCGACCATCCCCGAAAAAGTACACAAGCCTGGGCTTGCTTCCACGGGCTCGCGAGCCATTGCGGGATGCATTTAACTTCTTGCTGGACTTGATCTTACGGGCTGGCAGCCTTCGGGTCGCAGTCGCCATGGTCACTCCTGATTTTCGCGTGTGTGCAAGGGATCGAGCGGTTGGTTGGCCTTGTCGATCCCAGTCGAAATTTCCGCGCTGGTGACGCGGAGCGGCGGAATATAGGAAGGCTTGTGGGGGGTGTCAATTTGCCGGAATTTCCCTTGGGAAGCCGACCCTGAGGCTTCTTTTGTCGCCGCACACGCTTCTGGACCATGCAACCGCGTGTTTGCAGGCGCAATTCTTGCCGGCAGCCCGCTCACTGCCCGCCGGAGCCTTGGTCGATATAATCGCAGCGTGATCAAGTCGGCGATTATCGTTGTCCTGCTGATCCTGCTGTGCGGGGGGGCGTTTTTGTCCCGACCGACCCGACAAGGGTTCGAAGAGTACCTTCGCCAACAAGCCTCAGGGCAGGCTGATAATCCCATCGCCCGCTGGATCGCCGGGATCAGGCTCGACCAATACCTCTCGGAAGTCCGCTTCCACGACCGCCTGCTGTGGGTTGAGGTGGAACACGGCGGGAAAACGCAATTCATCGGCGTCTTTTCGCGTTTCTTTCGGCTGCATTCCGGGTCGGGATCGGAAACAGAAGGCAAACCGGCCCTTCGGGAGGCAGAAACCGGAAAATCCAGGCCCTTCGCCGGGCCTGGAAACTGAGTCTGCCGTCAACAGGCTCGCCGGCCTGAACCTTTTGCCGCCCGGAGCTGCCTCCGCCTGCCGTTCCCGGAAGGCGAGTTTTGCGGTTGGGAGGGCCTTTCCCCGTGGGGACAGGCGACGCGCGATGGCATTCGATGTTTCCGGTCGCGCAGGTTGACTCTGTCCGCAGCCGTCGCCAGCCAGATCGGCTACTGTGCCGGAGCAGTGGTC
The DNA here is from genome assembly GCA_033579175.1 of Phycisphaerales bacterium. Classification (GTDB taxonomy): domain Bacteria; phylum Planctomycetota; class Phycisphaerae; order Tepidisphaerales; family Tepidisphaeraceae; genus JAVQWE01. The sequence goes on from JAVQWE010000266.1 coordinate 1,419, forward strand.
GCCGACCCGGCTGTGGGGGCTTTGCTGCCGGTTTCGCGTCGAACAATCAATACGATCGCGACGATCACCAGAATCAGCCCGAGAATCTGCCAGAAGTTCAGTTTCATGCCGGTGGGAGTGTACCCTTCAGGCGGCCATGCGTCGCGGGGCGGGCAGATGGGCCAGTCGTGGAACGGGCTGCCCGACGGGCTGAGGTTCCACGAGGGTGGAATCGCGACAGGCACGGGCCAGCAACAGGCCGGCCATCGCCAGGATCGCCAGAACAGTCACGTTGATTTGAGCATCCCGCGCCAGCCCCGGATTCACCATCAGCCACAGGTACAGTCCGGCGGCGATCAGCATCAGCAACCGGTCGTGAGGATGCATCGGCTCGTTGGCGCGTCGGAGTCGCTCGGAGGCAAAGAGCGTCAGGGGAATCGCCAGCAGCAGCAGATCGTAATCGAAATAGAACGGCATCAGCAGTGGCATGGACGCAATCGAAGCGGCGATGAGCCGGTCCCGCTGGATCGCGCGGGTATGCCCGCCGAACGCGTCATCCACGCGGGCCGCCCACGTGTTGCGCAGCGCCGCCAGCAGACCCAGCAGCAGCAGCGAACCGGTGGCGGCCCAGGCGATCAACGTCGGCAGGGAAAGTTCACCCGGTCCCCGGCCTTGCCAGAGCAGACGCCAGAATGCTTTGAGGGTCACATGTCTTTCCCACAGATAGGTGGATTCCACCTGCATCACCGCCAGGTTCAGCGGCAGTTGTTGCAGATACAGGCGCGTGCTCCCGGGCATGGAAAGTTCCTGCACCGCCAGCAGGCCGGCACCGCTGAGCAACACTCCCGCCAGTGCCCGCCACCCCATTGTCAGCACCAGCATCAGGGCCACGATCGCCGCAAGTTGCGGCTTGTAGAACAGCAGCCCGCAGACGACCCCCGCCCCAAACGCCCGACCGGCACGCCACCCTGCGACGGTTCCGGCCAGCAGCAGCAGGGAAAGCATGCTGTTTTGTCCGTGGCTCAGCGCCTGAATGAACGGCATGCTCAAGACCATCAGAAACGGCACCAGCAGCCAAAACCGCCACGGTGGCACAAACCCCCCGGGGGCAGTCGGTGAAAAGACCGGCCACGGATGGGCGGCTGTCGCGATCCAGCGGCAGAGAATCACGCAGGCCCCGGCGGCGCATAGAAGATTCAATCCCACCCACGCCACCAGTGCGTGCGGATACTCCAACGCCGACAGTGGGGCAAACACCCAGGCAAACACCGGGGGGTTCCAGTAGGGGCCGAAACCACCACCCATTTCCAGGTCATATTGCGACCCCAGCTCGTGCTGAAATTTCTCGAAAAATTTCAGGTCGTACAGCTGTTGCCAGGAGCCCTCTCGGGCGAGCGTGCCGGCGGTATAAAACGCCAGGAAATCATGCCCGAGCATCTCCCGACCCACGCTTTGCTCGCGCGGCAGCAGCAGATTGCCCACAACCAGGCTCACCACAAGGGTGGCCACCAGCCCCCCGCCCTGCCAGAAACGGTTGGAGAGTGCCTGAGGCCGAAAAAGTGCCAGGGAGCGCAACATCGTTGGTCCTCGATATATCGGACCTCTCCTGCGCGTTTCTGAAGAGCTGGCCAGAACGCCTGCGACGGAACTGGCGGGCAGCGTAAATCGGCTGAGGCAGAGCCGGGCAAACCCGCGGGGAATCCTCAGCCCCCCGAGGCTTGCAATTTCCGCACCAGATTCAGCCCTTCGACGGCGGCGGGGAAGGAGGGATCGAAGGACAAGGCCTTTTCGTAGGCGTGGATCGCCTTATCGTAAGCCTTTATTTCAGCGTAAGTTGCGGCGAGATTGGTCCAGGCCCCCGGGCTGGAGGGAAGGATTTCCAGCGCCTGCTGGTAGACTTGGATCGCCTCGGAGTACCGGCCTTGGGCCGCCAGCCCGTCGGCCTGCAGGGTGAGCGCGCCGCAAAGCGTCTGCCGGGTGATCAGCAAGTCCGGGCGCAGTTCGACTGCCTTCCGACCGGCAGCAACGGCTGGCTCGATGCGTCCCTTGCTGGCAAGGGCCGCCGACAGATTGTTGTAACTTGTCCAGCTATAAGGGTTTACGTGCAGCCCCTGCCGTGAAACGGCCTCCAGGTCGCGCCAGGTCCACACTTGCCGAGCCGAAACGACCGACCCGATTGCCACGAGGATCGCCACCCCTCCGGCCCCACGGACGCCACGTGCCAGCCACGCCGACAGCAACCCCGGTCCGGTCATCGCCAAGTACAGGTAGTGGTCCGAAACCGTGGAATAAATCTGAAAATCAAACGGAACCAGCCCCAGAACCGGAAAAACGCCCGCCAGCAGCAGCAGTCCCGAAACCGGCACCAGCCGCCAGCGTTTCCAAGCCAATCCGGCCACCAACGCCACAATCACCGGCACCGCCGATGTCATCACCACCCAGCTCTGTGCCAGCACCTTGGCGGGTGTCCTCCCGTAATCAAACGTCAGATTCACCGGCCAAATCAGCTTCCACAGGTAAAAGGCCAAGGCGTCAGCGGCCACCAGGAGCCGCTGCGGCACCGGCACCGTGGCCACCTCATGACCGGGTTGAACCTCCCGGGCGATGATGGCAATGGGCATCGCCAGACCCAGCCCGACCACCAGCCGGATCAGCACCCCTCGCCATGGCGAACCAATCACCCAGCGATCCAGAATCAACCCCATCAGGGGAACCACGACGGCCGACGGCTTGCTCAGCATCGCAAGGATAAACATGAGAGCAGACAGGCCATACCCCGCCAGCAGCCGAGTGACTGCACCCCCGGCCCGTTCCAGGCCGATCGTCGTGACGAACAGCCCCAATGCAATCCATGAAAACAGGCCCGCCAGCAGGTCTTTGGTGGCTGCCGTCCAGCAAACGGCCTCGACCTGCACCGGGTGCACCGCGAACACCAGCGCCCCCAGCGCCGCCGGCCAGCGACGGCCGATCAGCCGATGCAGCAGCTCCAGGCACGCCACCGAGGCCCCCAGGTGCACCAGCAGATTCAGCAGGTGGAAGGCGGCGGGGTTGAGTTCGACCCTTCCTTCGCCCCCGTCGATGCGTGCAACCCGTGCCACGATCCACCAGACGGTTTGTGTGACGGGACTGAACAGATCATGTTCCGCGTG
>JAVQWE010000267.1:0-4519 GCA_033579175.1 Phycisphaerales bacterium
CGGTGGAGACGTACGACGCGCTGACGCTCACGTTCGACAGCAGCTCGGCGCAACAATTGCCCGCTCGCATTTCGGATACAGCTTGGAAGTCGCTGGTTCCGCTGGTGTTTCCGGAACTGGAGAAATTCTGGACCGCCCGACTGGCCATTTACGCCAAAGGCGAGCCGGTGGAGTGCGTTGCCGAGACGATCCCGGTTCGCTTTGTATCCTGGCCGAGGACCTGGAGCGCTTTGAGCGAGCAGCAGCAGGCGTCGGCGGTTCAGGCGACCTACAACCAGCTTTCGCTGGCGTTTGAGCATGCGTCTGCGTCTTCGGGGGTGGCGCGCGAGGCATATCTTCGGGTGATGCAGTTCAGTGCCGATGGCCTTGCGACCATTGCCACGATGGAACCGGGCAGCGAGGCGTTGAGCGCCGCGGCGCGGACGGTAAGGTCGTTGCAGCCCGGTGGACCGCCCGAAGCAGCTCAGCAGGCGATGAATGATCTGCGGGCGACGATCCGCCGCGTGCCGAAGTTCCAGAAGCTGGTTGAAGCTCCCCGGCGGGTGGCGGCTGGTCCGGGGTAGGGCACGAACCGGTTCGCGCGGCGCGGCACATCTGATCGCGCGTCTGGTCACGGGAGGCCATTTTGCTGCGATTGGTGTCCATCCCGATTGCTCTGATTGCCCTGGTGCTGCTGACTCTTCTGTGGTCCAGCGGGGGACGCCCGCCTCGACGGGCCGATTTCACCTTCATCAACCGCGGCGACATCATCACGCTCGACCTGAACCAGATGTCGTATCAGCAGGACTTCCGGCTGACGCATGGCATCCGTGAGGGGTTGTATGAGTACCACTGGGAGACGCTCAAGGCCACACGCGCCGGTGCCGAGCGCGAGGATTGCTCACCGGATGGGCGCATCTGGACCTTCCACCTCCGCAGGGAGGCCCGCTGGTCGAATGGCGATCCGGTAACGGCAGGGGATTACGTCTTTTCCTGGCGGCGGATGCTGGAGGAACCGGGTGAATACACGTATCTGTTCTACTACATCAGGAACGCCAAAGCCTACGAAGACAGTTACGCCAAAGGTGAGCCCATCGATTTCGCCGAGGTCGGCATCGCGGCGGTGGATGATTACACCTTCCGCGTGACCGTGAACGATCCCGTCCCGTTCATGCTTGATCTGATGGCGTTTCCGCCGTTTTATCCGCGCCATGAGCGGTCGATGGCGCCTTTCCGGGAGTTCGTCGATCGCAGTCTGATGGATCGCGTGGCGGGATTCGCCCGGGCACGGGGACTTGATCTTTCCCGCATGACCTATCCCGAAGTGCTCGAGCAGATTGATGGGTTTGCGGCATCCCGGCCTTCGCTTTCGGAGGATGATCAACAGAAACTTCAGCGGATTCTCAGAACCCGGGCAGCCCGCTATACCTTTCGCAATGAGTACACGCGACCGCCGCACGTCGTCACCAACGGTCCGTTCAATCTGACAGAATGGCAGTTCAAACGCCGTTTGTGGCTGGAGAAGTCACCCACCTACTGGAACCGGGATGCGGTCAAATCGAACACCATCGAAATGGTGGTCAACGAAAATGTTCTGAGCCAGTTTCTGCAATACGAGGCTGGAACCGTGGACTGGCTGGCGGATATCCCTACAGACCTCGCCTCCGACCTTCGCGCCAGAGGCCGGACCGATCTGCGCACGTCCAAGGCGTTTGGAACCGCATTCATCACGTTCATGTGTCGGGAGAACCTGCCGCGCGACATTGCCGCAGGAGGCAGAAATCCGCTTTCTGACGTGCGCGTCCGGCAGGCGCTGGCCATGGCCATCGACAAGCGGTTTATCACGGAGAACATCACCCGGATGGGGGAAGAGGTGGCCACCACCTATTTCCCGCCGGGCACTTTGCCGGATTTTGAGGTGCTTCCGGGCCTGCCGTTCGACGTTGCCCGCGCTCGAAACCTGCTGTCGGAGGCAGGGTATCCCAACGGGAAAGGCTTTCCCACCCTGCCCATCCTGTTCAACAGCGAGAACCCGATTCGCTCAAGGATTGCTCAGGTGCTCAAGGAACAATGGAAGAAGCATCTCGGAATCGAAACTGAAATCCAGTCGCTCGAAGTCAAGATGTATCGCAACAAGGTAACGGAGAAGAACTACGCCATTGCGCTGGTTGCCTGGTACGGCGATTATCCGGATGTCTCCACCTTCACCGACAAGTATCTTTCCACCAGCCTTCAGAATGACGCCGACTGGCGCAATCCGACCTACGACGAGCTGTGCCAGCAGGCCGCGAAAGAGCCGGATCCGGCCCGTCGATTGAAACTGCTGCAGCAGGCTGAGCACCTGATCGACACCGAAGTGCCCATTGTGCCCCTGTATCACTACGTGAACTGCTGGATGTTCCGGGATAATGTCCGGGGGCTGAAGCCCAATGCGCGGAATCAGACGGACTTCAAGGTGATTGAAGTGGTGAACTGAAATGCCTCGGCTGATCGCCTATCGCATCCTGCAACTGCCGCTGATCCTGGCCGTGATCTATCTGGTCACGTTTCTGCTCGCCTGGATCGCCCCGGGCGACCCTTTCAGCGGGGAGAGGGCCGTAGACCCTGTGGTGCTGGAGACCCTCCGGGAGAAATACAACGCCACCAGCCCGTGGCGGTTCCTGGCGTCGTATCCGAGGCGGATCATCACGGAAGGCAACTTCGGACCGTCCATGCAATACAAGGAATGGTCGGTGAACGACATCATTCGTGCGTCGCTGCCGGTTTCCATCGCCTTGGGGGTGTTTGCGCTGGCCATCGCCGTGCTGGTGGGGGTGGGAGTGGGTACCCTTGCGGCGGTGTGGCGCGACGGCGTGCTGGACTGGACCAGCCTGTCGATCAGTCTGATCGGCATCAGCCTGCCGAGTTTTGTGACGGCGGCGCTGCTGTTGCTGTTTTCGTCGATGCCGGCAATGCAGGGGATTTTTGCCGTGGGAAGCTGGGGGCGTCCCAGTGACGTGATTCTGCCGGGACTGGCGCTGTCCCTGGCACCGATGGCCTATATCGTGCGGCTTACTCGTGCTTCGATGCTGGATGTGCTGGGAGCGGATTTTGTCCGTACCGCGCGGGCCAAGGGAGTTTCCAGGTCCGTCGTCGTCTGGAAGCACTGTCTGAAGAACGCGTTCGTGCCGGTGCTGAGCTATCTGGGCCCGGCGGCGGCGGTAACGCTGACGGGGTCGTTTGTTGTGGAGAAGGTCTTCAACATTCCCGGTCTGGGGCAGCATTTCGTCAACTCCGTGCTGAACCGGGACCAGACCCTGATTCTTGGCGTCGTGATGGTCTATTCGATGTTTCTGCTGGTCTTCAATCTGCTGGTGGATATCGCCTATGCGCTGGTCGATCCGCGGATTGACATTGCCGCGAAAGGCGGGGGAGCATGAGCGCGCCGGCGGTCGGCTATGAGCCCGATGCGTCCGTGCCCCTGGGTGGGCCTTCGGAGTCGGTCTGGTCGCGGGTGATGCGCTCGGGTCGCATTACGGTGGGAGGGGGCATTCTGCTACTGATTGTCGCTGCCTGCGTGCTGACGATGCCCTGGACGCTTTCAGAATCCAGCCCGCTGTTTTACGGCCGGCAGTATGAGGATGCCGTTCGGGCGGCGCCCGGGTGGTCGGTGGATCGCCCCGACGGGAGTTCTCCGGCACGCGCGGAATCTCGGACCGGGGGCGGGTCGCCCCCCTCGGAGAAAGGCGCCGAAGCAGTCGGCGGCACCGGCCCTGCCCGTTCCTGGCTGGTAGGATTGTTCGGGTTCGACGCCATCGGGCGTTCGATTCTGGCCCGCTGCCTGCTTGGAGGCACGATTTCGCTGGCCGTAGGCGTGGCGGCGGCACTGATCGCGGTAGTGCTCGGGGTAACGGTGGGTCTGGTAGCCGGTTACTCCGGGGGCTGGATCGATTCGTTGCTGATGCGGCTGGTCGATATCCTTTACGGGCTGCCGTACATCCTGCTGGTGATTCTTTTCAAGATCGCCTTGGAGGATCCGATCACGCGATTGTTTGAAACGGTTCAAACGGGCTGGTTCAGCTCTTCGCAGGCGGCGAATCTGGTGGTGATGTTTCTGGCAATCGGGCTGGTGAGCTGGCTGACGATGGCTCGTGTCGTGCGGGGGCAGGTGCTGGCGATCCGAGCCATGCCATTCATAGAAGCCTGCCGGGCGATGGGTCTGCCGCGGCTGCGGATCTTCCGGCAGCATGTGCTTCCGAATCTGGTCGGTCCAATCACAGTTTACGCGACATTAACGGTTCCTTCAGCTATTCTTCAGGAATCGTTCCTGAGCTTCCTGGGCGTCGGGGTTCGGCCGCCACTGCCGACCTGGGGAAGCCTCGCCAGCGAGGGCGTGCTGGCGTTGTCGCCGGTGAAGGTGTACTGGTGGATGCTGCTGTTTCCATGTCTGTTGCTGATGCTGACCCTGCTGTGCCTGAATTTTGTAGGTGATGGCTTGCGCGACCTGTTCGACCCGAAACGAGAGTCGGCCAAGCTGTAGACGGGCCGGGAATGCCGCCGG
>JAVQWE010000268.1:0-4509 GCA_033579175.1 Phycisphaerales bacterium
CAGCTCCAGCCCGTTCAGCGATGCCTTCAGCCAACCGGCAGGCTGCGGGAACAGCGCCAGTCGGCCGCTGGCAGCGGCCTGAGAGAACAATGGGCGATCCTCCAGCTCTGGTTGAGTGGGGATCTCCCCGGCCTTTCCGGCCAGAACCGCCCCCAAATCTCCCAGAGCACCCGCGATGCCTCCGGAAAGCTTTCTGGGCAGTGTGACCTGTCCGGCGGAGAGCACGGCATCAAAGCGGACGGTGCGAGGCTCGCTCATCAGCCGACTGCTCAGCCCGCTGGCATCAACATCCAGCCCATTGAGCGGAAGGAGGATCGGCGGGTCCACCGTGCGATCTTCAAGCCGCACATCCAGCCCGCTGATCAGCACCCGGTCCAGCCGGATTTCGCCGCCAGAGGCTGATGCGGGCCGCTGCTCAGGGCGGGCGGCAGGGATCATCGTCTGGGGCGACTCCTCGGCGATTGGTTCCGTCCGAGCCTGCTGATCGCCAGATTCTTTCGCGGCCGGCTTTGGCAGCTTCAGCACCAGCCCGAACGCTTCCAGCCCCTGCTCGTCGTGGATGAGCTGGGCAGCAGGGCGGTTAATTTCAAGGGTTTTGACAGTGATGTTGCCGGAAAGCGGCTCAATGCGGGCTTGATCGAGGCGAATCCGGTCCACCCCGGCAAGCACGTCACCGCCATCGCCCCGGCCGAATTCGGTGCCGTCGATGATGATGTCCGCCCCGAAACCCCGGGAATAGTCCGCCGGCCCGCCGCCGCGGCGATCGGGATGGAGATGCACCTCCACACGCGTTCGAAATCGTCCATCCACAAGTCGGGTGCCATCGATCCACGGTCGGACTGGAGGCAGCAACTCGGGGATTCCCTCACCCCGAACGCCGTCGATGCGCAAATCAATTGTGGCCGAGGGATCAGCCGCAAACGGCGCGAGTGTCGCTTCGGTCGTGACGGATTCCACCAATGGGCTGAGACCACAGGAAAACCGCAATTTTGTCGGCGGATGCTTTTGCGGCTCTGGCCCGGCCCATTCCAAGCGGTTGAGAGTCTGCAGTTGCAGGTTGGACACCGTGACCGGAGCGGCTTCATCGAACCGACGGTTCACGACCGTCAATCGATCGAGCCGCAGATCCAGCCGGTCAACGGTAAGCAGTGGCAGTGGTTTTTCCGCAGCCGCCACGATGGCTTTCGGATCAGTCACAGGCGCCGCCGATGGTTCGGCCGCAAACGGCACCGGCGAAGAGGCAGCCTCGTCGCGGTTCGACCCGCGCGATGGGTCGGGATGCAGCAGAAGCCCCAGGAATTGGGTGGATCCATCGGGGCGCAGCTCACACGTTGCCTCGACGCCCGATGACGAGACCTCCCGAATCGCGATGACGCCCCCCGACGGGTCAATGCGATCGGCAGCGAACCGGAAGGATCTGACCTGTGCCAGCAACTGATCCTGATCGCGATACTCCAGGTCTTCCGCAATCAGATGGCCGCAATACCCTCCAGCCGCTGCCATTCCCAGACCGGCATCCAGTCTGACCCGGAATTTCCCCTCGGAGAGGCTCAATCCAGCCCCCGCGGGAAGATATGCGGCAAGCGGACCGGGTTTCAGGCCGTCGGCCGTGATTTGGCCAGAGAATCCTGCCTGCCTGGGCGACAGCGTCAGATCACCTGCGAGGGAGATGTCACGGGCAAGCTGACCGGCACCGAGCTTCACTTGCAGTTTTCCCGGTCGGAGATCCTGGGCAACTCTCAATCCGGCCAGCGACACGTCGGCCGTCACCCCGACGGCAACCCCGGCCATTTCGTCCGTCCAATCGAGTTGAGCGGCGCGCACGGAAGCCGACGGCAGGTTGACAGGAATCGCCAGCGGCAGCAGGTTGCTCGCCGGTGACGAGGGCGGAGAGGCATTCCTCTGCGGCGTCGGCGGCGGGGGGAGCAGTTTCAGTCCGAGCGCGGTCAGTTGGCCTTGGGGGTTGCGTCGGACCGCAAGGCGGGGCGAGTCTATCTCAATCGTGCCCAGATTCAGCTCCTCACCGGACAGGCTGCCGCCGGTCATGGTGATGCCGCCCAAGGTCAGGAACGACCTCTCGCCGTCGGCGAAGCTGATATCCGAGCATTCCAGATCAAACAGAAGCGACTCCTGAACCTGCCTGAGGTTGATGCTGGCCGAGGCGCGGAAAGCCCCCGATTCCATGGCGGGCTCGAGGGCAAGTCGTCGCAGGTAGGGCGCCAACGCCCGGGCCGAGATGCCCTCTCCCTTGATCCGCATGGAGACCGTCGCGGCGCGATCGCGGCTTTGTATGTTCCCTTCGACTTCCAGCCGCTCGGCAACACCGGGGATGACGGCCCAGCCTCGAAACTTGCCGGGGTTGGAGCCGGGGGCCTGGCCCGTCAGGTCGAGCACCAGATCTTCCAGTTCGAACCCGGCATCTTCCGTCCTGATTGAAGAAGCGGGGGAACTGGCGTCTGTCCAGTTCAGCGCGATCCCGGTCCACTTGAACCTTCCCAGTCGAACGGCGGGCAGGCGAACGGGCAGGCTTGCGATTGAGCCTTCCTCGGCAACTGCCGATGGGGGATCTCCGGTCCGTGCCGCCGCGGTGGCGCTCAGGGTCCGCACACCGAGCACTGACAACATACCGTCAGTGTCCAGCCGCGCCGGAAGCGAGGGACCCACCAGCTCGATCGTGCCGACGGAAACGGATTTCAGCCCCGGCGCAACCCGTAATCCCTTGATGCTGGCGGCGGGCAAGGAAAGGAGCTCCCCGGAGGCATCGCGAAGCGTGAGATTCTCCAACTTCGCGTTCAAGGCAGCCCCGTCGGGCGTTTCCCGACGCTCGGCGACAATTCGGCAGGCAAAAGACCCACCGGCGATCGTCGGCTCTACCCCGGCCGCCGCCAGGTAAGGCCGCAGAGCATCGCCACGCAGGCCCGCCGCGGTCACATCGAGGGTCAGCGAAGGGTCGGGAGCGAGTGTCAGATTGCCGGAGAGCCTGGCGGAGTCGACAAGATCGGACACGGTTGCTTCCATCGCGACGGAAGCGCGAACATTCGGCCGAGCGGGGTTCCAGGACAGATTCTGAACCTCGAATCGCGGAAGCGAGGCTCGAATGGGATTTGCGTTCGCGCTGGCGCGGTCTGTAAATCGGATGGTGGCTCCGGACGCATCCACTCGCGCAACGCTCCAGGCAAACGACGCTCCAGGTCGGGTTGCCGGAAGGGGCTGGTCCGCCGGTTCCGTTGGACTCGATCCGTCGGGTCGTCCGGCCAGCTCGATGCCGGCGAACTCCAATCGGCCGCGCGGGGAACGCCCAAGCGCAACTTCTGCCTTCTCCACACGGATAGTGCCAAGGTGTGCCGCAGTCGGGTTGAGTGAATCGATTCCGATCTTGACGGCGTTGACGGCCACGGCGGTTTGCTCGGTCGTGCGCAGCGAAACATCGCGGACCACCACCTGACCTGCCACCACACCAGGTGTGGTCGGATGCCTGTGCAGGGTGGCTTGGAGGTGCCCTTGGCCGGCGATCGTGCCGGGAAGAGGCTCCAAGCCGATGGGATTCAGATAGGCCCGCAGCGCCTCGGGCGACAGCCCGCGCAGCACGAAATGTAAACTGGCATCAAGCTTTTCCGCGGAGGCCCGTCCGGAACCTTCCACTCTTAACAGATCAAGACCGGGATCGGTCCACAGGCTCAGATCAAGCCGCGTGGGCCTGGTCGGGGAGCCAAGGTCACTGAGGCGGAGATCGAGGCGCGCTCGGATCTGCAGCGCGGGGGTGAAGGTGTGGTCGCGCAGGGTTGCCACGGCGTTTTGAAGGCGCAGCGCTTCGACGAAAAGCGGCGGCGCGAGGTCAACCGGCTGCGGGGGGTGCGGGGATTGCGTCGCGTTGGGTGCCTGCGTGACTGGGGGAGTTCTGGCCAACAGTTGTTCGAAGAGGGGGAACCTTCCATCCCCGGATCGTTCGATCAGCAGCTCAACCCCGTCCGCCTCGGCGCGCCAGACCTCCAGCCGCAGCCGCAGCAGCGCCAAGACGGAGATGTTTCCGCGGACGTAATCGATCTTCAGAACCGGCTCGCCCCCGCTTTTCGGCGTGAAACGCAGGTACCACAGCCCCGCATCGCCGCTGAGCAGGTTCAGTTCAGACCGGTCATACTCGGCCGTGAAGCCGTATAGCCCGGCGAGTCGATTCAGTGCCGCCGGGAGCAGCATCGTGAACGCGATGCGAACGGCCACCAGCACGGCGCCAAGGACGATCAGCCAGCGCAGCGCGCGCCGGCGCCAGCTCCGGCTTCTGCCGGCAGCAGGCGGATGGGAAGACGCAGCAGCGGTATCGGTCATGGTTGATGGGTCTGCGTGGCGGGTCGATTCAGGAACTGCTCCAAGGCCGTACGGCGCGAGCGTGGATCAGCCAGGGGGTCGAATGAGTCTGGTGCCCGCCCACGGGATCTGAGCCAGTCGTAGGCACGAACCTGTGCGGCGGGGGAATTGTCCGAGAGATAGATCAGGTTTTCCGCGATCAGTCGG
>JAVQWE010000269.1:0-4497 GCA_033579175.1 Phycisphaerales bacterium
GCGGGAAGCTCTGGCCACGGTGTATCACATGCCAGGAGGGTGTGGGGAGCCCCGCAGCCTGCCAGGCCTGTTTGGTGGCGACCTTGTCGATTCCGACGCGCGAAGCGCGGCTCCCGGAGCCGACAAAAGGCAGTCGTCGTGATTCCAGAATCTCCTGAAGCTCTCCGGATTCGCCGAACGCTCCGTGCAGGACTGGAAAGACGACCTCCGTCGGCCAATCCAGGGCCGAAAGGTCATCCGGCAGGATATCGCTCTCGGCGACTTCGTGTCCTGCCTGCCGAAGCCCCTCGGCAACGGCTTGGCCGCTGATGAGGCTGATTTCCCGCTCTGCGCTGGGCCCGCCGCGCAATACCGTGATCTTCATGGTCTTTGATTCCGGGTGCCACTGGAGTTTCACCGCTCCCGCGGCTGGTGCGCCACCAGCGGGCATACGCGAAGGACCTGCCCGCTACGGCCAGATCTGTACTTCGGTTTCCAGTTCGATCTGGTTCCGTTCATAGACCTTTTCGCGGATGATCCTGATCAGCTTCAGTACATCTTCGCTGGAGCAGTCGGGGTGCGCGATGATGAAATTGGCGTGCTTGGCACTTACCTCGGCATTGCCGACGCGCAAGCCCTTCAGCCCGGCCTGATCGATCAGGGCACCGGCGCTCAGACCCCTGGGGTTCTTGAAGACGCAGCCGCAATTCTTCGTGTTCAGCGGCTGGGTATTTTTCTTGTAGAACCAGATTTCCTTGGTCCGGCGCATGATGCGATCCGGATCATCTTCTTCCAGTTCCAGGGTTGCGCCCAGAATGAACGGTGCGACGATGTTGGTCCTGCGATACTCAAAGATCAGGTCGTCCTTGTGTCGTTCGAAGACCGTTCCTTCGCTATCCATCACCGTGACCCGCCGGATCACCGCGCCGAAATCACCGAACTTGCCCCCGGCGTTCATGCGGATGCCACCCCCCACCGTGCCCGGGATTCCGGCCAGGCACTCCACCCCGGAAAGCCCCTGACGGCAGGTACGCAGAAGCATCTTCTGCATATCCACGCCGGCGCCGACCTCGATGGTCGTGCGGTTGAAGGAGAGTCTTCGCCAGAACTCATCGTCCAGCTTGAACACCGCGCCATCGACGCCTTGGTCCTGCACCAGCAGGTTCGCACCCAGTCCCAGAACGTACATGCGAATCCCGTTTTCGTTGCATCGTTGCACCGCCTGCTGAAGCTGCTCGATGGATCGCGGGCGCAGCAGATACCGCGCCGGACCGCCGATCCGGTACCAGGTCAGCTTCTTCAATGGGACATTCTCGGAGACAATCTCCTCAAGCCCCGAAAATGGCTTCTGCTGGACAAGGTGCATGCCGATGGGGGATTTTGGGTTTCGGCCGCCGAATTGCAAACGCCCCGGTGGCTCATCCTGCAATTCTCATCTCACACTCAGAAAGGATCTGCCGGCCGATTTCCCAGACGTTGCCGGCGCCCATGGTCACCACCAGGTCTCCCCCGCGAAGAACCGGGCGAAGATGCTCAATCACCTCGGCAAAGCTCGGGCAGAAGACGGCCGATGAGCCGTTGCGGTTGATGCGTCGGGCCAGCTCGGCGGAACTGACAGACCGTCGATCCTCTTCACTGTCACGCACGTAATAGATTTCCGGCAGGATCGTCAGATCGGCCCGTGCAAACGAGGCGGCGAATTCGTCCATCAACAGCCGGGTCCGGCTGGCCTGATGCGGCTGGAAGATGCAGATGAGCCGGTTAGGACAGTATTTTTCCCGCAGCGCCTCGAGAGTCGAGCGGATTTCGGTGGGGTGGTGGGCATAGTCATCCACCACGATCACCCCTCCGGCGCGTCCGATTTCGGTCATCCTGCGATCCACCCCGGCAAAGGAGCTGATGGCGTCAGCGGCCTGTTGCGGGTCCAGCCCGCAGGCGCAGCAGGCCGCCACTGCCAGCGTGGCGTTGCTCAGGTTGTGACGCCCGGGGATCGAGAGCCGCAGCGTCGCCACTGGCTCTCCCTGGCGCAGGATCAGCCCTGAGTGACATCCCTCCTGCACGCCCAGCGAGCGCGTTGTCCAGTCGGCTGGCGTCTCCAGCGCGCACCACTGGATGGGAGTATCCAGCACGTGCAGCGCTGCCGCCACGTGATCCTCTGCGGCTGCGATGATGGTTCCTGCGGGAGGCACAAGACGGGCAAATCGTCGAAACGCCGCGATGATCTCCTCCAGATCCCGATAGCAGTCCAGATGATCGGTATCGATGTTGGTGATGACCGCAATCGAGGGCCGCAGACAGTGGAACGAACGGTCATATTCGCAAGCCTCAGCCACGAACACCCGACCCGCGCCGGATCGCGCGCTGCCCCCGAGCTGAGGCACCGTCCCCCCGATCACAAAGCTGGGATCCATCCCGCAGACCAGCAAGGCGTGGGCGATCATCGCCGTGGTGGTGGATTTTCCATGCGTACCCGCCACCGCCACCCCGACCTGTTCGTTCATCACTTCACCCAGAAGCTGGGCGTACTTGACGGTTTTCAGCCCGAGTCGCGTGGCAATCTGCAGCTCAACGTTGGAATCAGGCACTGCCGCCGTGCGAACGACCAGGTGCACATCCGGACAGAGCAGTTGACCCAGCTGTTCCCGGGTGATCCTGGCGCCCGATTCGGCCAGTCGGCGCGTCTGCTCATTCGGAACCGGCTCCGAGCCGGTTACGACGGCGCCACGGTCCAGCAGCATGCGCGCAAGCCCGCTCATCCCGGCGCCGCCGATGCCGATGAAATGGACCCGCTTGCCTGCGAAACGACTCACCGCTCGCGAGTCCGTTCGCGAATCGGTCGAAGGTGAGAGCACAACTGCGGGGATATTATCCGTCGGCAGGTCGGAATCAACCGGGGGCATGATCGGGCGTCGGGCGAGGTCGAAAAAAAGCACAGGCCCGGTTGCCTGTGCCTGCAACGCCCCGCAGGGGCGAAGAACGCGGAGGATCGTTTCAAAGTATCCAGAATGATCGCCGTGCGATCCGTGGGTCTTGCAATGAGCCTCAAACGCCTCCGCGTGCTTCGCGCCTCGGTGGCTTCCAGAAAATCTATCGGCGGTTGCCTGATGTTTTCTTCGAAAATCGGTCGGGTTGAGCCCGCCGCCAAGACGTCCCCACCGGATCGAAGGTCCCTGCGATTCCGCAGGCGGGAAAATCGGTCGCGGTGAGAGTCCGGGTATCAGGCAAGCAGTCGGATCAGCTCTTCGGCCACGCGATCGGCCGCGTCGGTACGACCGAGGGCGCGCGATCGGTCACTCATTTCCCGGCGCGCGGTTGCGTCGTAAAGCAGCCGCTCGAGCACGGGCCGGAGGATCGCCGCGTTCCGTCGCCGGTCCTTCTGATCATCGACGAGCACGGCCGCCCCAGCATCGGCCAGCACCCGCGCGTTAGCCCGCTGATGCAGGTCGGCATGGAAAGGATAGGGCATCAGAATGGCGGGAACGCCGGCCGCGGTGAGTTCGGCGCAGGTGCTGGCACCCGATCGGCTGATGCACAGATCGGCGACAGCCCAGATGTCGCGCATCTGGTCGGTGAAATCGATCACCCGCGCCTCGATGTTCAATTCCCGATATTCCTGACGGACGCTGGCAGCGTGATCCGTCCCCGCCAGATGGAGCACCTGCCATCCCTGCAGACGAACACCCTGCAGTGCTTCAAGAACGGCTTCATTGACGGTCTTCGCACCCTGTGAGGCACCGGTGATCACCAGCGTCAGCAGCGAAGCATCCAGCCCGAGGCGACCGGCGGCCTCCGCCCGGGAAGGCAGTGGATACAGATCGGCCCGGATCGGACAGCCCGTCACCCGGAGCTTGTCCCGATGCTGCGGAGGGACGTGCTCGGCGGTCTGTTCGAACTGGCAGCAGATCAGACGGACATCGGGCAGCAGATAGCGATTGGCTTTGCCGGGGATGACATCCGGGTTCAGAATCACGGTGGGCAGACGTCGGGCCGCCCGTTTGATGGCGATGCCCGCCGCGTAGCCACCTAACCCCACGGCCGCGACGGGCTTGCGTCGATCCAGCGTCGTCTTCACCAGATCGCGGGTTTCCCGCCAGGATCGCCAGAACTTCAGCAGACCTCCGATGGAGCGCGTGGGGGGGACAATCGGCTGGGGGATGAATTCGAAACCCGTCGGACCAAGGATCGTGCGATCAATCGGACGTTCGGTGCACAGAAACAGCGGTTTCAGCGTTGACGATTGCCGGGCCAGCGCCTGCGCCACGGCGATACCGGGGAACAGGTGTCCCCCGGTGCCCCCGCCGGCAAAGAGAATGATCCTGCAATCGTCCACCAGGAAGCCGATCCGGCAGGGGGGTTTTACCCGCCAGAGGTCCACTCACGCCAGTCTGCTTCCGTGACAGTGCGGGCGGCGCGATCGTGGGATGGGTCGGAAGTCCGCGCGGCAACCGGCTTCAGCTCCTCATGCGGGAAGCGACAGGTGCTGCACAGCAGCCCCAACGCGGCACAGGAAATGACCAG
>JAVQWE010000270.1:0-4476 GCA_033579175.1 Phycisphaerales bacterium
GGCTATCTTCCCTGGCCGTGGCGGGTGCTTGAGGTGATGCTGATCCTTCCCCGCGTGCTTCGAGACGGTGCCTACGGATGCGTAGCCGGGCGACGTCACAGGATCGCCGGCGGTGCTGGCGTCTGCCCGCTGCCGGCTGCCGAGCAGCGCTGGCGCTTCCTCGATACGATGCCCCTCTCCCGCGCGGGGTGATTCCCGGTCTTCCGGCGGCTTCACCGTCGGGAGAGGTGCAGGCGCGTTCGGCCGGGACATCCGTCGCCAAGGTTGCCCAGGCGCCGGGCGGGAAGATCGTTCGAGACGAACGACGTGGGAAGCTACAATGCAGGGGTGGATTCGATCGGGCTGATCGCGGGCGAGGGGATCTTCCCGTTTCTGGTAGCGCGCGGGGCGCGGGCAGCCGGGAAGCGGGTGGTGTGCCTGGGTCTGTCCGGAAGCGTCGATGATGCCTTGGCGGCCGAGGTGGACTGGTACCGCCGCGTGTCGGTTGTGCGGATTTCGAGCTGGATTCGTGCGCTGCGAAGGCAACGGGTTGAGGAAGCTGTGATGGTGGGGCGCGTGGTCAAGACGCGGATGTACGCGCGCTTCGGGTTCCTGCAGAATATTCCCGACCTGCGGACGGCGCGGTTGTGGTTCACCCGTCTCCGGCATGACAAGCGCCCATTCGCGATTCTGTCGGCTTTGGCCGATACACTGGAAGCCGAGGGCATTCGCTTGATCGACTCGACGACATTCACCAGAGACCAGCTTGTGACCGCGGGCGTGCTGACCCGCACGCGCCCGACGGAAGCCCAGATGATGGATGCCCGCCACGGCTGGGAGCTGTGCCGGCAGATCAGCCGGCTGGATATCGGCCAGTCAATCGCCATCAAGGCCAAGGACGTGATCGCCGTCGAGGCGCTGGAAGGCACCAACGCGATGATCGAGCGAGCCGGCAGCCTCTGCCCCACCGGGGGGTGGACGCTGATCAAGGTTGCCAATGCCCGTCAGGACATGCGTATGGACGTTCCCACCGTGGGCGTGAAGACCATCGAAAAGCTTGCCGCGGCCGGGGCACGCTGCGTCGTCCTGGAAGCGGGAAAAACCACCTTTCTGGAGAAAGACAAGGTGATCGAACTGGCCGACCGGTGCGGGATTGCCATCGTAGGAATGGAATCGCCCTGACGGGTGCATCTTCTGCGGCAGCGGGTGATCGATTCAGGTGCCGGGGGCTGGCGGGCTTCGTTTGACGGGTGGAAGGCTCGAGGCAGGTGTCATGGCGGTGCGAGTGAGGCTGTTTGCGGCGATTCGCGAGGCGTTTGGCGTCGATGCACTCGATCTGGATGCCTCCACGGTCGAAGAGGTCGCCGAGCAACTGAGGCGGCGCTGTCCGTCGGCCGAGCCGCTCCTGGCGCGGTCGCGGTTTGCCGTGAATCGGGCGTTCTCCCCGGCGCAAACGCCTCTGTTGGATCAGGATGAGGTCGCGGTGATTCCTCCCGTCAGCGGAGGATGAGCCTTCGGCTTTGCCGGCTGATTCCCGGCACCTTTGGCACGGCGAGGAACTTTCTCTTGGAGCCGGCGTGGGGCGGGGCAGACCCCTCGTCTCCAACGAATGAGGGGCAGATGTCTGCATTGAATCGTTTACCCACGCTCGACTACGCGACTTCCGACGCCGACGGCACCCCCGACTGGCACGAGGAGGCGGAGCGTCTGATCGACGCCGGCCGACCCCTTCGCAGGTTGAATCGGTGCTTTCGACGGGGCATCGACTCGGCCCGCTACTTCCGCAAATCGGCGCAACGTCGCTATTGCGTGCAGACACGCGAAGCCGCATGCGTCGGTTGTGGGCGGCCCAATCAGGATTTTGTGGCTCGCGTGATCTGGTCCATCGACGTCCCGACACGCCCGCTGGAGTTGCAGATCTGGTCGGAGCAAGGGTCGCTGCCGCTGGAAACCTGGCACACCCTCTGTCCCCCGTGCTTTGGGGAGTGGGGTCGCAGGGTGAGGCACCTTTTACGATTGCAGTCGGCGGGACGAGTGCTCTTGTGGCTGGGTATCGTGTTTTACCTTGGCTGGGTACTGCTGGAGCGGCTCCTGTGGGGCCGGTCTCCCGGCCTGTGGGTGTCGCTGGGCTTTCTGGGCCTTGTCGTGGCGATTCCAATCGTGGCAAAGTTGCTGGACGCTTGGCGGGTGGGGGTGGGTCCACGCGCGCTGCGGCGGCTGATGCCCCGGGGGGTGCGATTGATCGGACCGGCGGAACTGTATTCGATTGATGAACTGCGACAGAATCCAAATCTGCCCTGAGCCGTTTTCCTGGGCTACCGGGGAGCTGACCGACCCCGCCGCCGGCGCCTTGGCGGTTTTCCTGGGCTGCACCCGCGCGGAAAGAGCTGCTGATGGTCGGGATTTGCTGGCGTTGCAGTATGAAGCCTACGAGCCCATGGCGCTGCGGCAGATGCACGATCTGGCCACCGCAGCACGACGCAGGTGGCCGATTGCACGGCTCATCATGCTGCACCGGGTGGGGCGCGTGGAGCTGGGCGAACCCAGCGTGCTCATCGCTGTGAGCACTCCCCACCGCAACGAGGCATTCGAAGCCTGCCGGTGGCTCATCGACTCGCTGAAGGCAGAAGTGGCTGTCTGGAAAAAGGAAATCTGGTCCGATGGCACCGAAAGCTGGGTGCATGGCGAAAAACCCTGAACTTGACCTCGGGTGGGGGATCCGCCAAGGCGGCGAAGGCATGTGGCCTTTGGGTTGCGTCTGGGAGGTGGTGAGGCAAGGGCGTTACAAGAACATCCGCGACATGGGACGAATTGGCTGCTGAGGGTATCTTTCTGATCCATGGCCTTTCAGCTTGTGCAGTTTCTTTTCTGGCTGTCGCTGTCGACCTGGTTTGGGGTAGTGTTGTTCATTGCGGCGGCGGCGCCGGTGATCTTCCGGACCGTGCGGGAAGCCAACCCCATCCTGCCGAGTGTCTTGAGCGTGAACCTGCAAGGCCAGCACGGCACGCTCTTGGCCGGTTCGATCGTGCATAACCTCCTGTCGCACCTGAAGTTAGTGCAGGCGGTGGCTGCGGGGTTGCTTCTGGTGGCGATGGTGTTGCAGAGCTTCCTGATTGACCTTTCCGGCACGAACGGTTCGGCCGCGCTGGTCCGGTGGGGGCTGTGGCTGGCGGCGGCGGGGGTGTTGCTGTACGACTGGCTGGCCATCGCCCCGAAGCTGGCTCGCTTTCGCAAACAATACGTCGATCACGCCGATGAGCCGGAGATCGCCAACCCCGCGAAGGAAAACTTCGATCGTCTGCACCAGCGGAGTGTCACAGGCCTGCAGGTGCTTCTGTTCTTCCTGCTGGGAATGATCCTGTTCAGTGGATCGATCACCCCCAAATCGCGTGGAACGCCGATCCATGGCACGAGCCTCCAAAGCGCAAATTGAGCGGCAGCAACGAGTTGCGAAGATTCTGCCGATCCTCAAGCGGCTGTACCCGGATGCCCGATGCAGCTTGGAGCATCGTTCCCCCCTGGAGTTGCTTGTCGCAACGATTCTATCGGCTCAATGCACCGATGCCCGAGTCAATCTGGTCACGCGGGAGTTGTTCCGCAAATACCGCACGGCAGCGGATTATGCCAATGCACCCACCCGCGAACTGGAGAAAGACATTCAATCCACCGGCTTCTATCGCAACAAAGCCCGTGCGATCCAGTCGATGGCCAGAAGCCTGCTGGAGCGGCACCATGGCAACGTTCCACAGACCATGCAGGAGCTGGTGGAGCTTGCCGGTGTCGGCCGGAAGACCGCAAACGTTGTGCTCGGGAACGCCTTCGGCAAGAACGAAGGAATCGTGGTGGATACTCACGTCACGCGGCTGGCTAACCGGCTGGGGCTGACTGCACATAAGTCCGATGCGGTGAAGATCGAGCGTGATCTGATGGCGGTTGTGCCTCGGGAGGATTGGACGCTCTGGTCGCATCTTCTGATTTTCCACGGTCGGCAGGTCTGTGATGCCCGCCGACCGGATTGCGCCCATTGCCCGTTGCTGCCGCACTGCCCTGCCGGGCCGAAAATCCTTAAGTCCCGGCTGGCAAACGAGTTATCTGCACCCCGCCACAGCAGAAAAATCAACCGCTCGGAAAAAACCGCCTCGAAGAAGGATGGATACAATCGGTGATCACACAGCCGGCCAGCAACGCCGGTCTGATCTGGCAATGGCCGGGTTCGGGTCGCCCGAGGGGAAGCTCAGTACCGGGCGCCGGATGTTGTGAGCGAAGGGATGGAGTCGGAGGGTCTGAGGCCGATACGAGACGGGATTCTGAACTGACAGATGTCGCGGATTGATCAACATGTCGCCTCCGTTCAGAACCACCTGACGATCGGGCGTTTTCTCGATGCGCTGGCAAGGACGCTGCTTGTCTTTTCCACGGCGTGCCTGCTGATGATCGTGTTGGAACGGGGGTTCGGATGGTCGTTACCTCAGCCGCGGTGTTGGTTCTGGGCGGGCC
>JAVQWE010000271.1:0-4474 GCA_033579175.1 Phycisphaerales bacterium
GGCGCAGACCGAGTGTCGGGTCGTTGGTCACCAGATCAGTGCCCGTGCCGCTGATCGAGCTGTCCCCCACCAGCGCCGGGATGATTCCGATCAGGGGAGAGCCGCTTCCACCACCCCCGCCGACGTTCGTGCCGAAATCCCCGCCGCTGACGATGCGGGCATTGGCTGTGCCGGTGCCCCGGACCAGCGCGGTTCCCCGGCTGTCGCGAGTCACGTTCCCCAGGTCCAGGGTTGTGGCCGCGCCGGGGGTGGTCACGGTCAGCAGCGAATAGGACGCCGGCGCCACACCCCCGGGGATCGACTGCGTCACCGGCGTGGTGGCGTTACCTCCCAGCTGCAGATTGCCACCGGTGAGCAGTGCACGGGCGGTGCTGCCGAGGCGATCGGTGTTCACGGCCAGGCTGTTGTCCAGGAAGAACGTTCCCCCGGGGTTGATCTGAAAGTTGAAGGAGCCGGGCACCTGCGCTGCCCCGTTCTCGTTGCCCTTGAGCGATCCGCCCGTGGGAGAGCTGCTGCGGAGCACGAGTGTACCCTCGTTGATCACCACCGTGCCGCGCATCGCATACTGCGGGAACGGAGCCGGGTTCGAGGGGTTATTGGGGTCTGTCAACTGGCCGTCAAAGCCGTTGTTTTCGCCGCTGATGACCAGCGTTCCGCCGCCGATTTTCAGGATGCGGCGCGGAGTCACGTCATTGTTGGCAGCGCTGGCCCAGAGTTTGCCCGCCAGTTCGAAGGTGCCGTTGGGGTCTACTCCGATGGAGCAGTTCACTTCACCGAAGATGAGCGGCCCGCCCATTCGCAGGTCGCCGGCATACCGGTTTGAACCCGCGCCCCCGTGGATCATCCCAAGGTTGTTGAACCCGAGCCCGGGCGAGCTGCCACCCGTCGTGATAATCTCATAAGTTGCATAATTCACGTTGTTGGTGAACGCCACCGTCGGGTTTGACCCGGACAAGGCGTTAATGATGACACCTTGCTCAACCAGGCCGGGGATGGCCGGCAAACCCAAGGCGCCATCGGCGCGGACATCAAGCACACCGTTGAAAACACGGTTGAAGCCGGAATAACTGGGGCTGGCCGTGTGCAAGGCGACGGTCCCGGTACCGACCTTGGCCCAGGTAGACCCGGCCGGAACCGGAGAGAACATCTGCCCGGTGATGTGCAGGGTAGAGGTGCCCTGAGCACCAATTCCTACCTGATTGCTGGCGGCGACGTTCACGGCACCCGAGACGGTGATATTGCCGGCCCAGGTGCCCGCCCCTGACACCAGGGAAAGCTGGCCAAGGCTGGTAGAAGTAAGCCCGCCGCCGGTCAACGTGATGTCCTTCGTCCATGTCTGACCGTTGGTGATCTCCAGTCGCGAGAGGGCAGCGGAAGTGAGGAACCCTCCGTCGATGCCGGGCCCGAAAACGATCTCATTGCCGACTCCGCTGGGTCCGAAGGCGTTGGTGGTCGTCGGCCGAAGCACCAGAAACGCGGCTTGGGCGGCTGTGGCGGGAGTAACTCCCCGGATCAGCGTCTGGCCAGTGTAGGTGTTGTTTCCACCAATGATGAACGTTCCCGTCGAGGCAGCAGTGTAATTAGTGGCGTAGGTCATTCCGCCACTGCCGGTGAGATTCACGTTGATGGTGTGGGTTCGGCTGTTGGCCGTGCTGCCGACGTTGCCATGAGCGAACACGGCTCCGGTGTTCAGGTTCAGGGCGCTGGTGCCGCTGCCACCGGCGAGCGTGACCACACCTTCCTCAAAAATAATGCCATTGACGCCGGGGATGGTCACCCCCGAAGGCACAGTGACCGTAAAGGTTCCCGTGGACGTTGCACCCGCGGAGAACACCGCGGTGTTGTTAGCCGCCCAGGTTTGCGTGGCGACCTGACCGACGGGGTCGGTAGACCAGTTGGATGTGGTCAGATCCCAGTTACCCGCACCCCCCAGGCCCGATGTCGGTCCGTTGATGTCCCAGTAGAGCACTTGAGCCGAGGCATGCCCGGCAAGCATCACTGAAGCCACGGACGCAGCCATCGCAAGACGACGACGGTTCTTCCCATTGGAACGCGCAGAGTGGTTCATCGCACTTTCTCCTGCCCCGAGGCCTTCGGGGCACAAAGGAACGCCGATCAGGACCGCTTACGCACGCAAGGCACCCCAGAACTTGTGCCCACGTGCAGGCCGGGAGGGACTACGCCTCCTCATTCGAGATGTCAGTATTATAGAACGAACCCTTTTCGGCAAGCGAAAAATGCAACACTTTCGTTCCATGGCAAGTACTTGACCCCGCGTTTTCCGGTCATTTCAGGCGTGTAACCGGGAAAACCCGGACAAAACTCGAACTCGGGGTCCTTCGGACGGTTATTCTGACCAAGCCAAACCACCGGAAGAGTCCGAGTATGGCTACGGCGCTTGCCGGCGGGGGCCGGGAATCGCATGTCTTGCCTGGCACCCGGCAGTGGTGCCTTTTGCCATGATTGGGAAGACTCCAGACAGCCTGGGAACGCTCCAGACGCAACGGTTTCTCCGGCTCAACCACCTGCGCCATCGACAAGCCCTGCAACGGCTGGCGACGGGGCATCGAATCCACTCGGCGGCCGATGATCCCGCGGGTCTGATCGCCGCCCAGCGGCTTTCAGCCAGCCTCGCTGCGCTGGAAGCCGAAGCGCGCTCCGTCGAGCGAACCCGCGCGATCGCCGCAACGGCCGATGCCGCGCTCGCCGAGACCTCTTCACTACTGGTTGAGGCCAGACGCCTGGCGGTAGCCAACTCCGATTCCTCGTTGTCCGACGCCGAGCGAGCAGCCAACCAGGCGCAGATCGACTCGATCGTCGCCAGCGTCGATCGCATCGCCAACACCACGCAGTTCAACGGCCGCAAACTGCTGGATGGAAGCCTGACCCTCACCGTCACCGGTGCCAGCCAGCCGGTGCCGTCGGCGGGAAGCGGCGCGATCGGCAGGCGGCAGATCGAGGGCACGACATTTACGCTGGCGGCGATCCGGACCGGTGGTGAGCTGGCGTCCAATCGCAATCGCGGGCAGGACACGGTGGCTGTGATTGATCAGGCCATCGCCGATGTCGCCAGCAGCCGGGCAAGAATCGGCGCGTTCACCCGCAACGTTCTCGACACCCGTGCCAACTCGCTGAGCGTGGCGATTGAAAATCTCTCGGCCGCCGAATCTGTCATCCGCGACAGCGATTTTGCCCTTGAGTCGGCCGCCCGGGTGCGTTCGGAGTTGCTGTCGTCAGCGGGCATCCGCGCGCTGCGCTGGTCATTTGCCCGGCAACGGCGTGTGCTATCACTTCTGGCCTGACACACTGGTGTCAGTGCAGTGCCTGCAACAGCGTCGCGGCCGCACGAGAGGCGATCCCGGGTGGTGTCCGGCAGGAGCCGTGCGGGCTTAATCGGGTCGGCTGCCCCCCGGGGTTTGGGGCTGCTTCGTGCAGGCTGAGCTGTACGGTTCCGGGACGCCACCGATTGAAACCACCATCCTGCGCCTGCTGGCCTGTTATCTGCGTCTGCGCCGTGGAAGCAAGGCTGCGGCCGCCAAAAGCACGCCAGCGTGCGCAGGTTCGGGGATGAGGGCGGTCACAAAAGCGTTGCCGGTTGTGGTTCCGGCTGCGTTGCGCACGGTCACGACAAAGTAGGCTCGGCCCGAGGACGTGAACTGGAAATCGTCGTTGCCGAAGGTGGCGACGAAGGCATCATCGTTGAAAAGCCCGTCGCCGTTGAGGTCGATCGGGTCACCCTCGGCAAAGAGGATGAATCCGGAGGGTCCGCCATTGGGGTAATAGACCAGAAACGCGTCCCGATTCACGTTGCCACTGTTGGTAAGCCCGCCGATCACCAGGTCCCCGTTGTCGTTGACAGCGTTGATGAAGAAAGTCGTGGAGAACGGGGTATCGTCCCAATTGAGGGTGCTGCCGGGGAAGATGGGAGCGTCGGTCCGGGCGGCCAGAGCGCCATTATAAAGCACCACGTCGGTTGCGGTGGCGCCCGTGCCGTCAGCCATCGCGGTGCGCGCCGCCCAGTACAGGCCATTGGGAGACATCTGCTGGCTGCCGGCGTCGGCGCTGATCACGCCGACGTTAACGCCCGGAAATACGCCACCAGGAAGCTGCGCACCTTCTTGAATGACCACGTTGTTGTTGACAGCAACGATCATGTCGCTGGTGGTCGGTCCGTTGAGGTTGCCGGTGTAGATGAAGTTGCTGCCATCGGCGGAGGAATAGAAGCGATGAGCAGTGAGCGTGTTGATGGTCTGGGCGGGGGAAACCAGTTGTCCGCCCGGTATCGTTACGTCCGCCACAGTGAGTGCGGCGGTGCCGGCGCCGAGCATCTGGGGAGCACCGGTCGTCGGGGTCAGCACCGACCGGTAGCGGACCGTTCCGTCATTCTGGATATGTGCACTGTCGTTGGTCGCGCCGAAATTGAAGCCGGCAACCGGGGAAGGATCACCTTCCCGGATCGCGATCGTGTGCGTTG
>JAVQWE010000272.1:0-4467 GCA_033579175.1 Phycisphaerales bacterium
TCGATCGCAGCTTGTTGGCCCAGATCTGCGAAATTGCCAGAACCAGACTCTGATACACCAGCACCAGAAAGAGAATCGGGTAGCGCAGCAGTCTCATGGCCGCACCCCCGCCGGCGCGGCAGCGGCGTCGTCGCGACGGCCGGCTGAGTCGCCGGGATCGTCCTCCCCGGTTGACATTGGCGCCGATGCAACCAGATCCTTTTCGGCGGGAAGGTCGCTCTGCACGCGTCCATCCTTCATTCTCACGATCCGACGGGCGTGGCGGGCGACGTCCGCCTCATGTGTCACCAGAATGATGGTCTGCCCGGCGGCGTGCAGCTCGTCAAAGAGCCGCAGGATCTCGGCGCTGGTGCGGCTGTCGAGGTTTCCAGTGGGTTCGTCGGCCAGCAGAATCTTCGGTCGGTTCACCAGTGCCCGCGCGATTGCGACGCGCTGCCGCTGACCCCCGGAAAGCTGATTGGGACGATGATGCATCCGGGAACCCAGACCCACCCGTTCCAAGGCTTCGATGGCCCGTTTGCGACGGCTCCACCACCCGTCGGGCGAGTAGATCAACGGCAGCTCCACATTGCGGATCGCCGTCGCCCGCGGCAGCAGCTCGAATGACTGGAATACAAACCCGATCCGCTCGTTCCGCACCTGCGCCAGTTGCGCGGCCGACATCCCGGAAACCAGCCTTCCGTCCAGTTCGTAAGTCCCTGACGTGGGACGGTCAAGGCAGCCGAGAATGTTCATCAGCGTACTCTTGCCGCTTCCGCTGGCCCCCATGATGGCGACGTACTCATTTTCAGCGATGTCCAGATCAACTCCGTCCAGCGCGCGGATCTCTTCCACCCCCACGCGGTAATACTTACGGATGTCGCGTAATCGCAGCATCGTTCGGCTCAGGCACCTGCCGGCACCGAACCCGGCGGCGTGCGGTCCCGGCATCTGCCCGACCAGCCGGTGTGCCAATCACTTCCCGGCCCCGCCGGTCGGCTGGGTGGTGGTGGTCGCCTCATCGCGAATCGGCTGATCGTGCCGCAGGCTGTCCAGCACCTTGAAAGGTCCGGTGACGATCAGATCGCCCTCCGACAGACCTGACTCGATCACGGTATGAGTCACATCGCTGGCGCCGATCCGAACGGGAGTCACCTGGGCTTTACCATCCACGAATCGATAGACGACGGTCACCAGAGCGCGTGACTTGTCCACTTCGGGTCGATCGCGCACCGCAAGCGGCAACTCATCCACGCTTCGTCCCAGAACTGCCTGACTCGGAACCTTCAGAACGTTCTCGTGCCGCTGCGTCTCGATATCCACGTCGGCCGTCAAACCTGAGACAATCTGCCTTCCGCTGGTGTTCAGAGTCACTTCGGTTTTGTAGTATCGCAGGTTTTCACGCTGCTCTTCGGTCTGCGCCAGAGCAACGGCCGTCACCTCACCTTCAAACACCTCATCCTTATACGCCTGGGATCGGACCTTGGCTTTCTGACCGATTTTGACCGCTGCGACGGTGCCTTCATCCACACGGGTGTTGACGATCATCCGATCCAGATCGGCCACTTCCATGATGACCGTGCCCTGGTTGTTCATCGTCCCCACGACGACCAGCTCGCCCACTTCGCTGTTGACCTTGGTGACGACCCCGTCGATCGGCGACGTGATCGTGGTGTACGACAGCGCCTCGCGGTTGCGGGCGATATCCGCCTCGGCCGCCGCAACTTCGTGACGAAGCACGGTCAATCGGTCGCGTTCGGCCTGAAGCGAAAGCCTGGCCTGCAATAACTGGGCACGAAGCTGGTCCACGCGGCTCTGGGCTTCCTCGACGGCGGCCTCGCTGATGTCCCGGCTTTCGAAAAGCTTTTCCTGCCGGGCGAGAATGCGCTGGGCATTTTCCAGCTCGGCTTGTCGCGAGGCTACGAAGGCTTCCTGCGCCGCAATCGCCGAGGTGGCGACCTGAATTTGAGCCTCCTGAGCGGCTTTGCGAGCCTCGGCGGCGCGGAGCTGCGCCTCCAGGTCCTTGGAATCAAGCCGGATCAGCATAGAAGGAGGGATCGGCGGATCGGCCGAGGGATTTCCCTTGGTCACCCGGGTGCCCTCGCGACAGGGGATTTCCAGAATCCTGGCAGAGACCCGCGCGCTGATCTTGACGTTGGATTTGGGCTGGATGATCCCTGGCGCACTGACGATCTCCACCAGGTCGCCGCGCTCCACCTTCTCCACGCGCACGAGCGTGCCTTGGGCCGAACGATGACGGAATTGCATTGCGATCCCGCCGATCGCTCCACCCAGCAGGATCACCACCGCGAGGATGCTCAGGAGAATCTTCACGTCTGCATGGCCACCAGTGAATGCCAAGTCGTGCAACGACAAGGGTTTACAATCATCCGCGCGCCCTCATCGGCGTTGCACCCGCAGGCTTGACCGAAGTTTCGGTCGGCCGGGGATATTATTTCTTCCTCGCAGGAGGATTGTAGACCGGCTTTTGGGCTCCCGGAGGGAGCGTTCCCGCCGCGCCGGCCCGCCGGCAGTCCAAGCCATCGCATTCCTGGCTCGCCGGGCTGTTTTCACCCGCCATCGCCTCGCCGGAACGCAACCGCGCCCGCCTCCGTCCCGGCCGATCAAACCTTCAGTCGTTCCTCGATGTATCTGCGCACATGGCTCAACCCCACACGCTCCTGCTGCTGGGAGTCGCGGTGGCGGACGGTGACGGTCTGATCCTCTCTGGTCTGTCCATCGATGGTAACACTGAACGGCGTGCCGATCTCGTCCATGCGGGCATAGCGCCTGCCGATCGACTGCTTGGCATCGTACTCGCAGGTGAAGTACTGCCGCAGGTCCAGATACAGGTTTCGTGCGATTTCCGGCATTCCGTCCTTGTTGACCAGCGGAAAAATTCCGGCCTTGATCGGGGCAAACTGCGGCTTGAATGCGAAATATTCGAATTTCTCGACTCCCGAACGGCTTTCCACGCGATACGCCTCGCAAAGCAGCACCAGCACGGCCCTGGTCAGGCCGCTGGCCGGTTCAATCACGTTCGGGATGTATCGCGAACGTGCCTTGATTTCCTCCGCACTGAGCCCCTGCTCCTTCAGCCGCAATTGCAGGTCCTGGTCGAAGTATTCAAGCCGAACGCCGCTGTGGGCCTGATGCTGCGAGAGGTCAAAGCACCCACGGTGGGCAATTCCTTCCAGCTCGCCGAAATCCGGATCGGTGAAGGGATAGCGATATTCAATATCAACACACGCCTTGGAATAGTGCGCCAGCTCGTCGGCGGCATGATCGCGGAAGCGCAGGTTCTGCGGGCGGATTCCCAGGGACTCCCACCACTTCATGCGCTCCGCTTTCCAGAATTCGTACCACATCAGCGCTTCATCCGGAGCACAGAAGAATTCCATTTCCATCTGCTCGAACTCGCGCGAGCGGAAGATGAAGTTCCGGGGAGTAACCTCGTTTCGAAAACTCTTGCCGATCTGAGCGACGCCAAACGGAATCCTCACGCGCGTGGTATCCACGATGTTCTTGAAGTTCAGAAAGATGCCCTGCGCCGTTTCCGGGCGCAGATAGGCCTTGTTGGCCTCATCGCGAATCGGGCCGGGATACGTGTCCAGCATCAGATTGAAAGGGCGAGGCTCCGTCAGCTTGCCGATCTGTCCCGTCGTCGGCGACGGATAGGTCGCGAAATCGGACGGATTCGCCGTCGGATAGAGGCAGGTCACGTTGCCACTGATGGGACGGCCTCTGTGCTCCAGCCGGACAGTGGCGGATCGATCAGTGCGTTCAATCACCTCCAGAGCCTTCAGCCCGAACAGCTTCTGCACCTTTCGATCCGTGGCCAAGGCATCAATTGCCTCGCCAAGGCTCGTGGCGACGACGGTTGCGATGGCCTGGTTGGTCGCCGAGTCAAAAAGCCCGTAGAGGTGGTCGGCACGGTAGCGCGAGACGCCGATCTCATCGACCATCGGATCGTTAAAGCCGGCGACATGCCCGCTGGCCTCCCACGTTTTGGGGTGCTGGATGATGGCCGAATCCAGACCGACCATGTCGATGGGATCGCCATCCGGCCCGATCGGCGGACATTCAACCATGTGGTGCCACCAGTGGTCGCGAATGTTGTTCTTCAGGAGGACACCCAGCGGGCCATAGTCCCAGAAACCCCGGATTCCGCCGTAAATCTCGCTGGCCTGGTACACAAAACCGCGGCGCTTGGCCAGCGCAACGATCTGATCCATGACATTGCCGATGGTTTCAGGCATGGTTGGCCTCCAGGCTCCTCCGGATCCCTCGCCCCGGGGGGGCATGATCTGCCGGCCGGGGCAAGAGCAAGAAAGCGTGAAACATGAGGAGCATCGGCGGCTCGTCACGTTCCACGCTTCGGCGTTTCCCGTTGAATTATTGCGGCCGCGTCACTTGGCGGCCGTGCCCTTGGCGATCGACGCCTTGAGGGCGTTCAGCTTTCGAGCCAGGCGACTGCGCTTTCGCGCC